>JBDTUV010000270.1:0-4227 GCA_040007575.1 Gemmatimonadales bacterium | reverse complement strand
AAGGCCTTGATCGCCCAGCCGCCGTTTTCCGGAAAGGTAAAGCGAGCCGCATCACCACCGATGGCACCGGGCCAGCTTACCACGTCGTCCTGATGGAGAGCCTGCCCTGAGCGTGGAGAAGGGTCTTTCCGTCCGTGGACTGCGGCAAGCTTGACCTGGCTCACACCCGGCAGCGCTAGCACCGACCCCGGCTGCACGTTCAGAAGCGGATGGGACGACCAGATCCAGGGAAACGGCTTGTCGCCGGTGTGACGCAACAGATATCGGAAGCGCACCACCGGTTCCTCTGGATCCAGTGTGATCCACCGGTGGAACTCGAAGGGGAAAACCGCTCCCCGGGCGGACCCGACAAGCGTGGTCCCCTCACTGGTGTCGGCGACCGAGCTGCTCCATGCCGCAGCCCACAGCTCGCCATGATCGGGCAGCGGCGGCGTTCCGGGCGGCGCGCCTGGGACAGGACATGGACCGACGGTAGGGAAGCACTCGTCCCAGCCTCCGCTGTCGGCGGTCTCCACATAGGACGACCCAGCACGTGGCGGGGCCAGAGGAATCTGGTCGTTGCGCCAGAGCCATTCGCGTCCATCGAGCCGGCGGAGATTGGTGAGCTTCATCCCCAGGCTCGGGACCGCCACCAGCTCCAGCTCATCCGAGCGAAGGGCGACGGCGGGAAAGCCCGAGACGGTCGTTTGACGAAAGGACATGTCCAAAGGCCCGCACCGGCCAGCTCCCGAATCCGGCGACCTTCGCGGGCACCGCGAAGAATTTGAAGTCTCGCTCCGGCAGGCGGCCAAGATGACACATGTGCTCCACGATCGGCACTCCCGCCCCGAGCAGCGTGGAATGGACCGGCCGGGCTGTATTCGCAGTGTCGTCGATGTTGAGGGAATCGATGCCCACCAGTTTGACGCCTCGACCCGCCAGGTTCTCGGCGGCGTCAGCGGTCAGGAAGGGATGCCCGGTCAGGTAGCGATCAGTCCTCCAGTGAACATCCCATCCGGTCTCGACCAGCACCGCCTTACCGTCGACGTCGATGCCCTCGAACGCCTCGGCGGTGATTGCCCGGCCCGCGCCGCCACCGATACGCACCACGACCGCATCCAGGTCGGCGAGTGAATCGAGGGGAAGGTGGGCCAGGTCTTTCCCGTCGGCGTAGCGGTGGAATGGAGCGTCGAGATAGGTGCCGGTATTGGCCACCATTTCGATCTTGCCGATCTGAAACTCGACCCCGGGCGCGTAGTGAGCCCGCGAGCCTTCCCGGCTCAGGTAATCGCAGATGATGGGACCAGGAAGGCCGGGATAGGTGGTCATCCCGTGCTCGATGGTGTGGCTGAGGTCGATGAAGGTTATAGCTCGATCTCCACTCCAGCCACCGCGCTGATCCGCGCAATCGTCTCCCCGACTTTGTTATTCGGGGTCGAGGCGCCGGCGGTGATCCCGATAATTGTGGAGCTGCCCAGCCAGTCCGGCGTCACCACCTCGGTCTTGGTGCCGATGGGCTGATGGCGAATGGTGCCGGTATCCA
Source organism: Gemmatimonadales bacterium (assembly GCA_040007575.1). Lineage (GTDB taxonomy): Bacteria > Gemmatimonadota > Gemmatimonadetes > Gemmatimonadales > GWC2-71-9 > CAVVWJ01. Next base: position 2,705 of record JBDTUV010000270.1, on the reverse strand, counting down.
CGTCCACCGCGCCGGCATCTTCGATGTGGTATGCGGTGATCCCGTGCTGCTGCACCAGAGCGGCCAGATGGCAGGTGTTGCTCGAGTTATAGCCTCCCACCACGACCATGACGTCGAGCGGCTCCTGCAGCAGGGCAAGGATGGCGTCCTGCCGTTCCTGGGTGGCGGAGCAGATGGTATCGAACGACCTGAAGTGGTCGCTGGCCGCCTCGACCCCATGGCGGCGGACCATGCTCTTCCGAACCTCGTCGGCAATGGCCAAAGACTCGCCGGAGAGCATGGTGGTTTGATTGGCAATGCCGACACGGGTGAGATCTCGCTCGAAGGCAAATCCGGGGGAAACCGCCTGACGGAACTTTGCCTCCAGTGCGGCTACAGTGCCCTTGCCCTCGATGAAGTCGCAGATCATCCGCGCTTCCGCCATGTCGAACACTACCAGGTATCGGCCTTCCGGATACTTCATAACCTGGCTGGCGGTAGCCTTGGTCTCCTCGTGGTAGTGTTTGCCATGGATGACCGCGGTGAACCCGTCCCGGGCGTAGCTCTCCACCCGCTTCCAGACGTTCAACACTGAGCCGCAGGTGGTGTCCACCAGTACGCAGCCGATCGCGCGAAGCCGCTCGAAGTCGCGGATGGTCACTCCAAACGCCGGCATGATCACGACGTCGTCGGGGGTGAGACCCAAAAAGTCGAACTCTCCGTCCTCCTGGTGAGCCAGAATGGTGATGCCCATATCGCGCAGCTTCTGGTTCACGTGAGGGTTGTGGATGATCTCCCCCACCAGAAAGAGCCGGCGGCCGGGGAACTTGGTCCGGGTCTCATAGGCGTACTCGACCGCCCGGTCCACTCCGTAGCAGAAGCCGAACTCACGCGCCAGCCGGAAGGTGAGCGGACCCACTACCAGCCTGTAGCCATTCGCCCGAAGGGCCTCGACCACCGCGCTGTGATAATCCGCGGTGAGCCGCCCGGCGATCTCGCCTTTGAGGCCGAAGCCTTTCCGGAAGTAGGTGTTCTCCATGCCTCAATCTACCTCGCCACCGCCCGGCTCTGCACTTTCGGTGGAATCAGGGAAGGCGTCGGAACTGCTGTCATGCGGTTCCGGGATGCAGCCTCGCTCCTGCGGCAACACGGCAACCCGGTCGAACTTGCCGCTGAGCCGAACCTGCTCGCCGTTGGGCACCCCGCGGACCCTGGCCGTCACCTTCCCCGAAAGCCGTCCCGACCTGGAGCGCACCAGCAGCACCGCCCCGCTGTCTCCCCGGTATCCCTTGACGGCGGTCTGGGAGAAGAGCCTCAGCCCCAGGCTCGCGGAGGGGCGCACAGAATCGGCTCGAGCAGGGTCTACCACCGGATAGCTGTCGGACTCGATGCTGTCCATCGGATATAGCGCCATGGCCAGTCCGGTGTCGCCCTGGATTGCCCGGATTTCGAGCCAGCGTCGTTCGGCACACCACTCGGCGGCAGCAGGCGTGGAGATCTTGCCGGAGTCCGCCCCAGTCCACTCAGCCTCCAGCCGTCCCGCCTGCGCTCGCTGGCTTTCCCGGACGTCACACGCCGTCAGGAGGGTCAGGCCGCAAACAAATGCCAGTGCAAACCTCATCACCTGACCCCCCGGACCACGAGATCGAATCGCACCTTGCCCGGCTGATCGGGAGCGATGGCACGACTCAGATCGAATCGGATGAGACCACTGAACAAGGAAACCCCGACGCCACCACCAACCAGCGCCGAGCTCGAGAACAGGCTGGAAAGTGGCGAAGCCTGACCGGCGTCCAGAAAGATCACCGGTCGCACCCGGGCCCTGAAAGGCGTGATATCGACCTGCGCTGCCCAGAATGCCGGCCCCCGTAGCGTGCCGTACTCGAATCCCCGGACCGTGCCGAGCCCACCCAGTCGAAAGAGGGTCTGTGGCATGGTCGGCTCGGTGGCCGCGCCGGCCTTGACCCGGAGGGTAATACCCAGACCCGAGCCGATGACCCGGCGGATGTCTCCAAAGAGCCTGGCCGTCGTCGCGGCCTCTCCGCCCAGCAGGTCGGCCGTGAGGCTCCAGCGGGTGGTGCCGACGCCGCGGAGCCGTGCCGAGGCGCCGGCAAACGTCCCCTCATCGACTGCGGGGTTGGGAGGGAACAGGCCGGTTCCGCCGAGAAAATTGTTGACCGCCGACCTGGCCACGCGGCTGACGCTGGCCTGCCGTTCCACCCGGCCAACCAGAATCAGCTCGAGGCCTGCCCGGATCGGCAGACCCAAGCTGCCTGATCCACCGGTGGCGAGCGCATAATCCCCGTTGTCATGGCCGGCGAAGAGGCCGTTGACGGTATTGCTGACGCTGCGGCCAGGCGAGAACGGATCCAGGTCGGCAATGTCGTGATAGCCGCTCAGTGCGAGTGGGCCACCCGCGGCAGTCCCGAGGATCGTGAGCCGACCCGTGATCCGTTCGTCGCTCAGCCCGTAGCGGAGCGTCCCGTAGGCATTCGTGCTGCGGGTGCCCGGAAGGCGCACCCGGTACCCCGCTCCAAGCGACAAGCCTTGCACCCGGTTGTACTGGAGCAGATCGGAGAGGCGCTCGAAAGCGATTCCGTGGGTGGTGCTGGTATCTGTTGAGGTGTCTTGCGGGGGAGATTGGAGGGCTAGGGTGGCAACGACAATCAGGAGGTTTGCGCCCATTTACTCCGGCCGTCTCGATGGAGCCCGTACGCCTTGAGGCG
>JBDTUV010000269.1:0-4254 GCA_040007575.1 Gemmatimonadales bacterium | reverse complement strand
CATTGGCGCTGACCACGATCTTCACCTCGGTGGCGTTGGGCAGGACGCTGCGGGCAGCCTCCCGCGCCATCTTGCGACGGTGGACCTTGTCTTCCACCCACTCGTAGCGGGCCATCAGCCGCTCGACCGACTCCACGTAGGCGCTCTGCGCCGCCCCCACCTGGTCGGTCCACTCTTTCTCCAGCTGGGGGTCGCCCATGATGGCGGGCGGCATCACGAAGGCCGCGTGCGACTCGTCCACGTAGCGCTGCGACAGCTGGGAGAAGCCCCAGCCGGCCCGGTGCCGGACCAGCTCGTGGCTGCAGGAGCGGGAGATCCCCTCGATGAGCATCACGTAAGCGGCGTGCTCGAAGACCGAGCCGTGTCCCTGACGCAGGATGTTCTGGAGATACTCGGCGGTGGTTCGCCCGGCGGGGTTGTGCTGGCTCATATAGCAGAGCCGCCCGGCAAATTCGGCGATCCGCTCTCCATCGCTCGACTCGCCCTTCCATTGGACGGGAAGGTGGGCCGGCTCGATAAACTGGGGCCGGGCGATGAGCGTGATTCGGGGTTCGCGGAGGATTTCCATGGTAGTCAGAAGTCTAAGGTCTAGGGTCTAAGGTTTAGGGTCCAGGGCCAACGTCGGTTGAAAATCGCGGACTTTATCAGGGCACTAGACTCTAGACCCTAGACTCTAGACCTCCCCATCAGCCAATTCCAACCGACACCGCCCGTATCCTCCGGTAAGCTCGATCTCGCGGAGCGCTCGCTGAATATCGGCTGGGATAGGGGCAGCGCCGGATCCGACCTTCAACCGTCCGAGTGGCGGCTCGCCGGAGGGAAGGATAATCCCGGGATTGAATATTCCGAGGGGATCAAACGCCGACTTCACCTGCCGGAACAGATCCAGGATATCGGGACCATAGGTGCCCAGCAGAGTCCCTGCCCGGAGCCGGCCGTCCCCGTGCTCACCCGATGGCGTGCCGCCGAGCCGGATGACGGCGGCGGTGACTTCCTGGAACAGGTGCGAGACCGCCGCTTTCCACCCCTCGCGGGCCAGCTCCGGCACCAGGTTCACATGAATGTGGCCGTCGCCGGCGTGGCCGAACATCACCACCGGGAGGTTGTGGTCGGCCGCCGAGCGTCGCACCGCCGCGATATACTCGCCCATCCGCTCGACCGGCACGCATCCGTCCTCGATCACCTGGAGCGAGCGCCGGCTCTCCGGAAGCCCGGCGAGGATCGGGCTCGCCGCGTGGCGAATGGCCCAGAGCTGTTCCGCCTCGGGCGGTGAGTACGCCGTGTCAATGGTGGTGGCCCAGCTCGAGACCGCATCGGCAGCCGATTGGAGTGCCTGCGCCAGCGCCCTGGCGTCATCCCGCTCCAACTCGACCAGGACGATGGCTTCGGTCCTGGCGCCCAGCCCCGCCTGCGACAGCCGGTGGGCACCCAGGAGATCGAGAAAGGAGCGATCCAGCAGCTCCAGCGCGGAAGGCGCGTGCTGGTTCAAGGCACCGACCACCTCTGCGAGGTGATCGAGCGAAGGCAGGTGCACTCTGAGCCCGGCTCGCAGCGCCGGCGCCGCATCCAGCCGCCATTCGATCTCGGTGACGAAGCCCAGTGTGCCCTCTGCCCCGATGACCAGATCCAGGAGGTAACCGGAGGCGAGATAGGCATCGAGGGCGTAGCCCGACGAATTCTTCCGGGTCTTCGGGAACCGGTCGGTGATGAGCCTGGACTCGGCCTGAATCCGGGGAGCCACATCGCGCTGAAAGCGCCCAAGTGCTCCAGCCTGTCCCGCTGTCCCGCTGTCCCGCCGGCGAGCTAGCCTCACGGACTCTCCCTCCGCTGTCACCAGCGTCAGCGCCTCCACCCATCGTCGTACGCTGCCATATCGGACCGATCTGGGCCCGGCGGCGTTGGTAGAGACCATGCCGCCGAGTGTGGCCCAGCGGCTGCTTGATGGGTCGGGAGGCAGCCGGAGACCGTGCGGTGCCGCGGCAGCACCGAGCTCGGCGTGCGTGATCCGCGCACTGGTGACGGCCCGGCGGCTGGTGGGGTCTATCTCGAGGCGTGACTCTGATGTGCCGGTCAGGTCCACCACAACTCCGTCACCTACGTTCCCGCCGCCCATGGCGCTGCCCGCTCCGCGGGGCACGAGTGGAACGCGGTGCTCGGAGGCCCATGTGATCAGGGTCTTCAGGTCCTCGACATCGGCGGGCCGGCAGATCGCCTGGGGCAGGATGCGATAGATGCCCGCTCCCTCGGCGTAGGCGGCCCGGGCCCTCGCGTCGGTGCGGTAGACGCCCCGGACAGGCGGAGCAGGCAGCATGGGCCAAAGATAAGTATCTTCACCCTCTATGACCGAGGGTCCTCGCGCTCAACTCATACATATAGATGTAGACCGCCGTCTGGGACACGAGTGGGACGAGTGGGATGGCCGCCCGCTTCCCAACCAGGGTAACTACGACTCCCCACCGGCGCTGTTCTTCGCCTGGTCCGCCATTACGCTCGCCGTTGGGCTCGGAGTGGTGGCACTGGGGCTGTTTCTGCTCGCGCCCCGGCTCGCCGGCGTGCACCCATCGGCTCCACCTGTGCTCTGGAGCGCGTTGCTGGTGGCCGCTTCGGTGCTGTGGGCCTGGTGGGCGGTGCTTTTCCTATCATATGAGATGCAGCGTCCTCTCCTTCCCGAGAGGCTGGCGGAGCGGGGGCCGTTTCTCCGGCTGATGCGGCTGACATCCCGGATCGCGGACCGGTTCGGCCGGCGCGACTGGGTGGAGAATGCGGCGGTGAAGGTCTACAACGCGCTGGCTATGATGCGGGGGCGAAAAGTCGGCCAGGGGGAGCTGCTGGTGCTCATCCCGAGGTGTCTGTCCAAGGCAACCCTGGACGGCGTGCTGGGAATCGCTGGGCGCTACGGCGTGCCGGTCTTCGTTGCCACTCGGGGTCAGCTTGCCCGGCGCGTCATCCGGGAGCGCCGGCCGCGGGCCGTGGTGGCGGTGGCCTGCGAACGGGACATGGTGAGCGGCTTGCACGACGTGGCCGGGAGGATTCCGGTGCTGGGCCTTACGATGACTCTGCCTTCAGGTCCCTGCAAGGACGCGTCGGTCAATCTGGGGCAACTGGAGGAGTGGGTACGGAGCTACGTGGTGTGAGGCCAGCGGGCCGCTTCACTTGAGATGGCTGTACCTGCGGCAGTGGTATCCCACCATAGCGCTCAACGAGTTTCTCCAGGGCGACGTTGACCTTCTTTGCCACCGGGTGATCCGGGCTTACCTGCCGCTCCAGCTCCCGATAAGGCAGTGACGGATCGACCTTGGGGCGGTAAAGCGTTTCGACGGTGAGCTGGGAGCTTCCCGGCCGGGCCGGATCGGCCCAGGCTCGAATCCGAACCACACCGGGCCCGATTGCCCGCCGCTGACTCACCGGGTGGCCGCTGCGAGCCTCGAACCACGGGGTCTCGATGTACCCGTCCCGGATCCGGACCTTCTGCGTGGGAATCGAGTCTGCCTTGAGGGCCTCCGCCAGGCGGCGCGTGGCCATTGGTACCGGCAGGCGGACCTCTCTGCCCGGAGCTTCAAGCAAATGAGGAAAGGGTGGCCTCGTGGTGGCCGGCTGACACGCGACGGCGCCTACAGTCGCCCAGATCAGACTCAGTGGGTAGCGCACCGATCAGTCCGCGTGCGGCGGCGTGTCTGGCTCGTGCGAGTGTGGGGCAGCGCCAGGAGGATCGACGTGATCGGCTCCCGAGCGGATAGCGGCTGAGTCCGAACCCGCCTCCTCGCCCGCAGCGCCGGTGTCGTGATGATGACCCTTGGTCCTCTCCTGAATTTCTCCCTGCAATACTTCGGTCGGTATCCCCGCGGCGTGCTCGAATACCAGCTTGCCACCAAAGACAGCGGTAGCGAACAGAAACCCCACCCCCACGACCGAGAGCCCCAGACTCAGCGCCCGCTCCCCGGCGCCCATCCGGCGCTCGCGCACGATTCGCCACAGGGTGAGCACCCCGAAGACGGCCAGGGTGATCAGGCCCAGCGTTTCATGGGTCTCCATCACCCGGTGGACCGCATCTCCGTGCGAGATATGCTCCTCGGCCTCGAGTCCTGACAAAACGGCCAGCCCCCCGCCGACAGCGCCGACCAGCATGGTCCAGACGCCCAACTGCCGAAAAGACGGTCGCTTGGTCACGACCGCCAACAGGTCGAACATGACGGCCACGAGCAACAAGGCCGTCGGAAGGTCGTTCAGGGCTGCGTGGAGGCGGGGCCAGTCGTA
>JBDTUV010000268.1:0-4271 GCA_040007575.1 Gemmatimonadales bacterium | reverse complement strand
GCAGGTTCGGGTACCAGCGCCGCTTGCTGCGGTTGTTCGCGTGGCTGACGTTGTTGCCGGTGACCGGCCCCTTGGCGCAGAGAGCGCATACCCGTGCCATAAGCTCCACCCTTATCTCATGTTCGTGACGCGGAAAGCCCGTAAAACTAGCGAGGCTGGCCCTATGACACAACCTCACGTCTCCGCCCACCGTGCCTAAAGCGCTGATCACCGGTGTCACCGGCCAGGACGGCTCCTACCTCGCGGAGCTGCTTCTGTCGAAGGGCTACGAGGTCGTTGGCGTGGTGCGCCGCACCAGCCACCACAGCTACGAACGGATCGAGCATCTCCTGGACCGGATCGAGGTGGTGGCTGCGGACCTGCTCGACCAGCACTCGCTCACCGTGGTCCTGCAGGACACACAGCCGGATGAGGTCTACAATCTGGCCGCGCAGTCCTACGTGCCGACCTCCTGGACCCAGCCAGTGCTCACTGGAGAGTTCACCGCGCTTGGGGTCACCCGGATTCTGGAGGCGGTCAGGCTGGTCCACCCGGCTGCTAGGTTCTACCAGGCGAGCTCCTCCGAGATGTTCGGCCGGGTGACCGAGACACCCCAGCGGGAGACCACGTCGTTCTATCCCCGCTCACCGTACGGGGTCGCCAAAGTCTACGGTCATTGGATCACGGTGAACTATCGGGAGTCCTACAACCTCTATGCCGTGAGTGGGATCCTCTTCAACCACGAGTCTCCTCGCCGGGGAATCGAGTTCGTCACCCGCAAGGTGACGGACGCGGTGGCCCGGATCAAGCTGGGCCGCGCGCGCGAGCTCCGGCTGGGAAACCTCGACGCGCGGCGCGACTGGGGCTTTGCGGGTGATTACGTGGATGCGATGTGGCGCATGCTCCAACAGCCCACTCCGCAAGACTATGTGATCGGCACCGGCCAGGCTCACAGCGTTCGCGAGCTGGTGGAGGCGGCGTTCGGCCATGTGGGACTCACCTGGCAGGACTATGTGATTACGGATCCCAAGTTTATGCGGCCAGCCGAGGTCGATGTGCTTCTGGCCGATCCATCCAAGGCACGCAAGGAGCTGGCTTGGACTCCCAAGGTGGGATTCCGCGAGCTGGTGGCGATGATGGTGGACGCCGATCTCGAGCGCCTGAGCGTGCGTAAGTGAGCTGTCCGTGAAGGTGCTGGTGACGGGTGCTCATGGTTTCATCGGCAAGGGGCTCGTTCGGACGCTCCTGCATGCAAATCACGAGGTGGTAGCGACGCGTAGTGCGGCAGACACCGAAATCCCTGCAGGTTGGACACAGGAGGTTCGGGTCGTTGCGCTCGAGCTGTGCAGCACCGAGTCGGTTCGCAAGGCGGTGGAGGTTGAGCCGGATGCGATCATCCACCTCGCTGCGATGTCTTACTCGCGCGACGCGAACAAGGATCCGGGCTTAGCCTGGAACGTCAACGCGGCGGGAACCGCACGGCTTCTGGCCGCGGTGAAGGACCTGCGAGAAAGTAAGGGATCCGATCCGCTCGTGATCGTGGCTTCCAGCGCTGAAGTGTACGGCGAGGGGCAGGGAAAGCCCCGGATGGAGTCGGAGGCCCCCCATCCCCTCAACGTGTATGGCGCTACCAAGCTGGGTTCTGAGATCGCGGCAATCCAAGCTAGGGATGAATGGGACCTTCGGGTTATCGTAGTTCGGCCGTTTCCTGCCACCGGTCCTGGGTATCAGGAAAACCGGGTCTTGAACCAGTGGATCCGCGACCTGCGGGCTGGACAGAAAATGATCGAAGGGGATTCCAGTATCGTTCGGGACTTCATGGATGTGCGGGATGTCGTCGGGGGATACATGGCGCTTCTGAGTCATGGGCACCCTGGTGAGATCTATAATCTTGCGGCGGGCCGGGCCGTAACCTTTGGTGAGCTGTTCGCCATGTTGACCGCGAAACTTCGTAAGGAAGCCCGGCTCGTGCCGCCGGGGCATCCTCGGCGGGATGCTCGGCACCTGGTTGCCGATAACAGCAAGATCCGGCAGCACACTGGCTGGGACCCTACCATCGCTTTGGAGAAGACCATCTCGGATTTGATCGATGCCCAAGCGCACTGACCTGAAGACCATCCTTCTGATCGGCTCCGGGCCGATCGTGATCGGCCAGGGCGCCGAGTTCGACTATTCCGGAACCCAGGCCGTCAAGGCGCTGAAAGAGGAGGGTTACCGGGTCGTTCTGGTCAACTCGAATCCGGCCACGATCATGACCGATCCGGAGCTGGCCGATCGGACCTACATCGAGCCGGTGACTCCCGAATGGGTGGCCAAGGTCATCGAGCGGGAGCGGCCGGAGGCGCTGCTGCCCACCATGGGCGGTCAGACGGCGCTCAACGTAGCCATGGCGCTTCAGCGAGACGGCACCCTGGAACGCTTCGGGGTCGAGCTGATCGGCGCGAACGAGCGAGCCATCCGCCTCGCCGAGGATCGGGAGGAGTTCGCCCAGGCCATGCAGCGCATCGGCCTCGCCACGCCGGAAGGCCGCACCGTCAAGAGCCTGGAAGACGCGCTCGATGCGGTCGAATCCACCGGGTACCCCGCGATCCTTCGCCCGTCCTTCACCCTGGGAGGCTCGGGGGGTGGCATCGCGTACAACCTGGAGGAGTTCGAGACCCTGGTGCGGCGGGGGCTGGATCTCTCGCCCGTCGGATCGGTGCTGGTCGAGCGGAGCATCATCGGCTGGAAGGAATTCGAGCTCGAGGTCATGCGTGACGGCGCCGACAACGTGGTGATCGTCTGCTCGATCGAGAACATCGACCCCATGGGCGTGCACACCGGCGATTCGATTACCGTTGCCCCGGTGATGACGCTGACGGATCGCGAGTACCAGGTCATGCGCGATGCCTCCATCCGCATCATCCGGGAGATCGGTGTGGCCGCCGGGGGCTGCAATATTCAGTTCGCGGTGAGTCCAACTACCGGCGAGCAGCTGGTCATCGAGATGAACCCCCGAGTGTCTCGCTCGTCGGCCCTCGCGTCCAAGGCCACCGGCTTCCCGATCGCGCGTATCGGTACCAAGGTGGCGGTGGGGTATACCCTCGACGAGCTCCCCAACGACATCACCAAGACCACGCCCGCGTCGTTCGAGCCGGTGCTCGACTATGTGGTGGTGAAAATTCCCCGCTTCGCGTTCGAGAAATTTCCGGCTGCCGATCCGACGCTCACTACCCAGATGAAGTCGGTGGGTGAGGTCATGGCCATCGGGCGCACCTTCAAGGAGGCCTTCCAGAAGGGTCTCCGCGGGCTGGAAGTGGATCGAGCGGGGTGGGTCATCGGTGCTACTCCCCTGGATGACCGGCTGCATGACACCAGCCGCGAGGCCGTTCTCGCCGCGATACGCACACCGACGCCGGAGCGGATCTTTCAGATCAAGTACGCGCTCCAGCTCGGCATCACGGTCGAAGCTATTGCTGAGCGCACCGGTATCGATCCCTGGTTTCTCTATCAGTTCGAGGAACTGCTCGCGGCGGAGAAGGAGTGGAAGGAAGGGGCCAGGCGTGCCGCGCCCGAAGACAAAGCCGAGCTTCTGAAAATGAAGCGACTGGGCTTTTCCGACCGCCAGCTGGCCGACCTTCGCGGCACCACCGAGGCCGCCATTCGAGCCGAGCGCCAGCGGCTCGGAGTCCGCCCGGCCTATAAAACCGTGGACACGTGTGCCGGCGAGTTCCCCTCCTCGACGCCATACATGTACTCCTCGTACGACGAGGAAAACGAGGCTCGCCCGAGCGGTGAGCAAACGGTGGTGATCCTCGGGAGTGGTCCCAACCGGATCGGGCAAGGGGTCGAGTTCGACTACTGCTGCGTACGAGCGGCCATGGCCTTTCGGGAGATGGGCTACCGCACCGTGATGGTGAACTCCAACCCGGAGACGGTGTCCACCGACTTCGATATTTCCGACGCCCTCTACTTCGAGCCCCTCACCCTGGAGGACGTGCTCGAGGTGGTCGCGGTGGAACAGCCGATCGGGGTAGTGGTGCAGCTCGGCGGTCAGACACCGCTGCGCCTGGCCCGGGCACTGGAGCGCGAGGGAGTGCGCATCCTCGGCACCTCGTCCGAGGCCATCGATCTGGCGGAAGACCGCGGCAAGTTCGAGGCGATGACCCGGGAGCTCGGTGTGGCGCAGCCGCCCAGTGGGGTCGCCCAGTCGGTGGAGGAAGCGGTGGCGGTGGCCGCTCGCATCGGGTACCCGGTGCTGGTCCGCCCCTCCTACGTCCTGGGCGGCCGGGCGATGGAGATCGTGTACGACG
>JBDTUV010000267.1:0-4275 GCA_040007575.1 Gemmatimonadales bacterium | reverse complement strand
GTTTCCCGCTCACCGCTCACGCTTTTGCTCTTCCCGGTCGCGCTCTTGAGTCGCCACGCTGTCCCCTGACGGGACTAGTCGATACAGAAACTCCCCCTTCTTGATCATGCCAAACCGTTCCCGGGCCACCCGCTCCTGCATCCGGGGATCGAGCTCGATGGCCACCGCGGCCTTGGTCAGCGAGTCCACCACCCGTCGGAGCCGGAGGACGTTGGCCTGCTCCTCCGCCTCTTCCCGCCGAAGCTGGAGCAGGTCCAGCGTGCCGTATTCCCCTCCCTGAAGCGCAAAGTACAGCGCGTATGCCAGGCCAATGATCGCGGCCCAGCGGCCGGGGGTCACAGCGGGTAGAGGTCCCGGCCCGGGTAGTGAGCCAGCTCGCCCAGCTCTTCGGCGATGCGGAGCAGCTGGTTGTACTTGGCCGTGCGATCGGTCCGGCTGGCACTGCCGGTCTTGATCTGCCCGGCCCCGGTGGCAACCGCGAGATCGGCGATGAAGGTATCCTCCGTCTCGCCCGACCGGTGCGAGATCACCACGCCGTACGCGCTCCCCTTGGCCAGCTCGATGCACTGAAGCGTCTCGGTCAGGGTGCCGATCTGGTTGACCTTCACCAGGACCGCGTTGGCCACGCCCTCCTCGATCCCGCGGCCGAGCCGGTCCACATTGGTGACGAACAGATCGTCGCCCACCAGCTGGACCCGCTCGTGCAACCGCTCGGTCAGCAGCGACCAGCCCTTCCAGTCGTTCTCCGCCAACCCATCCTCGATCGACACGATCGGATACCGATCCACCCAGCCGGCGTACAGATCCACCATCTGCTCGGCCGTCTTCCGGCTGCCGTCACCCTTCTTGAAGACGTACTCGCCGTCCTGATAGAGCTCCGAGGCCGCCACGTCGAGCGCGATGGCCACGTCTGCCCCGGGCTCGTAGCCCGCGGCCTTGATCGCCTGCATTACCACATCGAGTGCCGCCTCATTTGACGGCAGCATCGGGGCGAAGCCACCTTCGTCTCCCACAGCGGTGGACAGTCCCATTTTGCTCAGGACCTTCTTGAGGGCATGGAAGACCTCCACCCCCATGCGCAGGGCCTCGGGAAAGGTTTCCGCCCCGATGGGCACGATCATGAACTCCTGGGCGTCCACGTTGTTCGACGAATGGGCGCCGCCGTTCAGGATGTTCATCATGGGTACCGGCAGGACCCGGGCCATCGGTCCCCCGAGATAGCGGTAGAGCGGCAGCCCACAATCCTGGGCGGCCGCCCGGGCGACGGCGAGCGACACGCTGAGAATGGCGTTGGCGCCGAGCTTGCTCTTGTTTGGGGTCCCGTCGGCGTCCATCATCTCGGCGTCAACCTCGATCTGGTCGGCCGCTGCCCTTCCCTCCAGCCTGGGACCGAGCACCTCGTTCACATTGCGCACCGCCTCGGTCACGCCCTTTCCGCCGTACCGTTTCGAGTCCCCGTCACGCAGCTCCACCGCCTCGTGCTCCCCGGTTGACGCGCCACTCGGCACCGCCGCCCGTCCCTGAGCGCCACTGGAGAGGACCACTTCGGTTTCGACGGTCGGGTTGCCCCGGCTATCCAGGATCTCGCGAGCGTGCACTTCGATAATGGTGGACATGGTTATCCGGAACGAGGGAACGAAGGGTGACCGAACGGCCCCGAACCTAGCGGGCCTGCCCGGACCGCGTCAACCGAAGTGATTGAATCCGTGGAGCTCGAGAGGGCGGCCTGCCAGCCGAAAGACCACGCCGCTTCCTTCGGCTGCCAAGCCGATGCATGTCAGCGGGATACCACACTCCCGCACAAACAGGTCAACGGCGTCGAAGCGGGACGGAAGCGCCACCAGGAGCTCGTAGTCCTCGCCGCCCTCCGCCGCAAACCGCTCGGGCGGCACACCCATCGCCGCGGCTTCCTCCGCAACCTCAGGCGCAACAGGAATCGCGTTGAGGTCGATCTCCAGCGAAACTCCGGACGCGGCCGCGAGGTGCCATGCATCCCCGCCGAGTCCGTCGCTCAGATCGATCATTGCGCGTGCCCCGTGCCGAGCCAGCCACCGGCCCGCCGCGATCCTGGGCTCAGGATGCGCAAAGCGAGTTCTCGCCCCCAGAAGTGGCACCTTGGCTCGTCGCCACGCCTCCAGCGCGGCCCGAGCTCCCCCCAGGCTCCCGGTCACCCAGAGCCGGTCTCCCGGCTCCGCCCCGGCGCGGGTAACTGGCGCCCGGGTGCGCCCGATAACTGTCACGGCCACACTCCAGGCCGGACCGGACGCGAGATCACCGCCCAGAACCATCGCGCGCACCGACTGGGCAGCCGCACCCACCCCAGCCATGACCTGGAGGAGCTCGGCTTCCGCGGCAGTGGCCGGCATGGTGACCGCGCACAGGAGACCGACGGGCTCAGCCCCTTCGGCCGCCAGATCCGAGAGGGCCGACGCAGTGGCGCGCCAGCCGACCTCCTCGGGGGTGATCCACTCTCGGCGGAAGTGCACACCCTCCACGCTGACATCGGTGCTGAACGCGATGAACTCCTCGCCTTGACGTACGATTCCGCAGTCATCGCCCAGTCCGGTTCCCTGGTCTCCCAGCACCTGGGCGATTCTCCGGATGCGGTCGAACTCGGGTCCAGGACCGAGCGCCAGCATCTGTCCCGGATGCGCCCGCGTCACGGCCGGATCGCGCTCAGCCGGAAGCGCACCAGCCCCCGATCGGTTGCCACCCAGAGATAGTCGGCGTCCACCGCAAGATCGTTGACGGCGCCAGGCAGATCGGCGTCGCGCAGGGGGCGGAGTGGCGGGGTGTTGAGTCGGGCGAAACCGACGGCTCGATCGCCCGCGACCCAGAACCCGTCGGCATCGGGCACCAGGCGACGAAGGCGGCCAAGCAAGGTCGAGAGGTCCGGTCCTAAAGCCCATCGCCGGGTCTTCGGATGGCGCCACATGAGACCGTCGCGCGTGAGCGCCACGAGCGTGTCGCCCAAAGTAGCGAAGTCGACGACCGGAGTCTGAAGGCTGGGTGAGGCGAGCCCCTCGAGTCGCACCAGGCCTCCCAGGCCGGGCAAGGACAGAAGAACGCCAGACGGAGTTCCGACCCAGACCGAGTCACCTGCCGGGAAGACCGCGTAGGCGGGGTCGCTGTAGGACGGCGCTACCCGCTCCACCTCCAGCGAATCAGTGATCCGGGCCACGCCGCGCGCGGTACCAACCGTGATGCGGCCCCCACGTGACGCGATCGAGTTCACCCGGTTGTCGGGCAGCCCGCGGCCCTCGTCCACCAATTCTATCCGCCCATCGGCTGGGTTGACTCGCGCCACGCCAAGGTCGGTCCCGGCCCAGATCGCCTTGCCCTGACCAACCAGACCCCGAATCTGGTCGAACGGGGTGCCGGTAGCGGACGGCCCCGCAAGCGACCGGAACTCACTGAGATCGCCGGCAACGAAGGTGAGTGAGGCATCGGCCAGTGGTGTTCGGTTGGTGCCGGCCCACACTCCACCGGGCCAGCTGGATACAGCACCGACCCGCTCCGATGGCAGCCCGAAGCTGAGCCGCTCCGGAAGCGCCGCGCCGTCTTCCACATATAGAGCGCCGATCCCGGAGGTACCGAGATACCACCCCCGGTTGTCGAACGCGCGCGCCGCCGCAGTGTAGCGCACGTTGCGCAGGCGATTGTCGCTCAGAATTGCCGCGGCGTTTGCCTGGAGCGATGGGTTGCTACGTACCGCCTGATCGACCGATGCGGCGACGACGGGGCGCGCGGGCGGCTGAGCCGGCACCGGCACCGACCCGCTGCGCGGCAGCAGTTGCCACTCCCGCCGAGTACGGATGTAGAGGCCGGCGCCGGGATTGTCCTGATCGAACGCGATCGCCAGAACGCCGTCAGGCACGACACCTTGATCCCAGAGCTGGATGTCGGGCTGGTAATGCACCCATCCGTCGGGACGGGCGAGCCACAAAGAGTTGTCGAGCGGATCGGCGAGGCCGGTGAAGACCCGGGCGAGAAGCGTTGGAGTGGGAGGATCGAACGAGCCTTCCCAGCGACGGAACTGCGGGTTCCAGATCAACAGCCCGGATGGAGACGCGATGTAGACCCGGTCGGACGAGGTGGCGATCGCGGTGATGCGGCTGAAGTCGCCGATGACGGTGCGGTCCTCGGGACGCCAATTCCGAGTGAATGACTGACCCCAGGTGGGAGATGCCAGGCATAGAGTCGCGAGCACCGCCAGGAGATGACGCATCCTGAGAATCTAAGCAGACTCTTACGTCGTTTGGGGCCGGGGCAGCT
>JBDTUV010000266.1:0-4276 GCA_040007575.1 Gemmatimonadales bacterium | reverse complement strand
CAGAGCAGCTCCGCATTCCGCACCTCGACCGAGTCACCTGGCGCAGTGCGGGTCCACAGCGAGGCGGTGAGCTCTATCTGGTCACCTCTCAGCACCACGGGGCTGGGCGAGCTGATCGTCACATAGGCCTGATCGACAGAGCCGGTCGAATCGGAGCAGGCAGCCAGCGCGGCTCCGAGCCCAAGGACCAGGAGTCCGGGCCCAACTCGAACGATCATTCTCGGGACAGGTAGCACAGTGGCCAGGCGCCTTTCGAGCGGAGATAGCTCTGGTAAATCCCGGCACCTTCGGGCGGACTCCGCGAGCGGAGCGACCGATGCGGTCCGGGGGTTTGCCCAAGGTCGTTAAGTGGAGCGAGTTTAGACCAACTGATGGGAGCGAACGAGCAAGGCCTGTGCCCCAGGTACCGAGTCGCTTAGCGGCCTTGTCCCCTGCGGAGCTGGTAGCGGCGGGTGACCGGCCCGGTCCCCTTGACCACGATGGTCTCCGTCATGGTCCGATAGCCCTTCTGCTCGATCCGGAGCCGGTGGGTGCCGGGCGACAGACGGTGGTTGGTAATCGGGGTGAGACCGACCCTGCCGCCGTCCACGTACAACATGCCCCGGGGATCCGACTGCACCCTGAGCAGCGCCTCCTGCACCGGCTTCAGCCTGGTTGGTCCGCGCTTTTTCGCCGGTGATGGCGCCGTTGCAACCGGCGCTGAGCGGCTCGCTGGATTCCGCTCCACAATCCTCTGAAAGCCGGGAAGGGCGAACCAGGCTGTTACCGCAATGACAGCCAAGGTTCCCAAGGCGACGAATACGCCCGCACCGTGATCACCCGCCGGCTTGACCGGGGTGGGCGACTTGACGGGCTCGCTCACCACGGTGGTGGGACCGGAACGTTCTCCGCTGATGGCCGAGGCGAAATCCTCCATCGTCTTGAAGCGGGCCTTCGCATCCTTGGCGAGCGCCCGGTCGAGGGCAACGCGCAGATCCCCCGGCGTATCAGGGCGCCGATCGAGCACGGCGGGCGGCTGCTCAAAGACCTGCTGGTAGAGAATGCTGTGGGCCGGGCCGTCAAACGGCAGCTTGCCCGTCAGGATCCGATGGCCGACGATGGCCAGCGCGTACTGGTCGGCCCGGCCATCGACCTCCTGTCCTCTGGCCTGCTCCGGCGCCATGTAGTGCGGTGTGCCGATGATGGTGCCGGTGCCGGTGAGCTGACCCGTGTCCTGCACCGCCTTGGAGATACCGAAGTCGGTGAGGACCACCCGCCCCTCATCATCCAGCATGATGTTGGCCGGCTTCACGTCCCGATGCACGATGCGGCGTCGATGGGCATGACCCAGCGCCAGGGCCGCTTCACGCAGGACGTGGCGGACCCGGGCTATCGGCAGAGGTCCCCTGGCCAGCAACTCCTCGAGCGACTGACCGGAGACATACTTCATGACGATGTAGACCAGTCCCCCTTCACTCTCGACTCGATAGATCGGAATGATGTTGGGATGGTCGAGCTTGGCGGCGGTCTTCGCTTCCTGCTGAAACCGGGTGACCAGCTGGGCGTCACGGGTCATATCCGGCGGCAGCACCTTGATCGCTACCTGCCGCTCAAGCACCAGGTCCTGGGCCAGAAACACGACCGCCATGCCGCCACGGCCGAGCAGGCGGGTTATCTCGTAGCGACCCTCCAGGATGCGCGCCAGGCGCTGTCTGAGCTGACCGAGGTCGGGCCCGTTCTCGACCGAGAGGGTACCGCACTGGGAGCAGCTACCACCTACAGGGAGCGGGGTAAAGCACTTGGCACAGTCGCTCAACGCAGTCCCCCGTTATGAGAAAGCCTGGTAAATCCCGGCAGGTCTGGCGGACTCCGCCATTAGTACGGCGGGTTCGGCCGGAGCGCTTGCCGGAGGTGTTTAGGTGAAGCGGAGTTAGAACGATCCTAGGTACGCAGGGGCGCAAGGGCTGTGCCTGTAGGCGGGAAGCGAGTAAGGGTGGGCGCGTTGGACCGGCAGCACTCGCGCGTCATCCCGAGCAGAGCGAGGGATCGTCCATCGTGACGTCCGTTCGCAAATCGTGGTGACAACGCTCAGCCCGGCCGATCCTTCGCTGCGCCCAGGATGACACCGTCCTCCCTCCGCATGTCAACCTACCCACTGTCCCGCCTTTAGGTGACCCAACCCACAGCAATAAAAGGCTAAACCGGGTAATGACTTAGCGAGAGAAGCCCTCAAGTCCCTGGAGGCGTTATGAATAGGCTCGTTCTCGCGCTGGCCGGCGCGGTTCTGGTTTCCAGTTGTTCGGACTCCCGAGATCGGCGTACTCCGGTGGAAGACAATCTCACTCGGCCCCTCGAGGTCGCTCGAGTGGACACCACTCAGCCACTGTCCCCCATCGAGCACCAAGCCACCAAGTCTCCCGAGCCCGCAGCGATGCCAAAACCCCGTAAAGCCAAACGGCCGGCCAAGAAGCCGGCTCCGCCAGCAGCCAGCTTGCCCGCCGAGGACTCGACCGCCCGAGGGTACGCACCAGTGCCCGATACCGCCGGCATGGCTGCACCCGACAGCAACGTCACGCCTGCCCGGGACACCGCTCCGGCTCCAGCTCCGACGCCAGCGCCGGATACCGTGGCCTCCCGGACGAGCAATGCCACGACAGCCGACAGCGCCTCTTCGGCTCCGCGCGACACTGCGCCTACGCCGGCGAAGGCGGCCGAGAGTGGCCGGGACATCGGGGCCCGCACCCTTCCGATTGGCACCGAGATTCATGCGGCCCTGGATGATTCGATCAACTCCCGCACGGATACGGTCGGCCGGGTGGTCACCGCCGTAGTGATGGAGAACGTCACCGGCTCCGACGGCAAGACTCTGATCCCCGCCGGCGCACCGGTCCGGTTCACCGTCACCCGGCTCGGCGCCGCGAAGTCCAAGAGCGGCCAGGGCAACCTCGCGCTGCAAGTGGATGGGATTGGAATTGGAGGACAGCTTCAGCGAGTGTCTGCCAACGTGCAGCCGGTTCCGCACGAGCTTCGAGGACGAGGTGTCGGAACCAGCGAGGCAGCCAAGGTTGGTGTCGGGGCCGTGGGTGGCGCCGTGCTGGGCCGGGTCATCGGTGGGAGCACCAAGGGTGCGGTGATCGGAGGCGTGGTTGGAGCCGCCGGTGGTGCAGTGGTGGCGTCCCAGACGGCCTCGCGGGATGTGGTGGTGAAGGCGAGGACGCCAGTGACGTTCGTGCTCACGGATGCACTGGTGGCGCCTTAAGAACCCGCTCACCGAACGTCTCCCCATCCCGAGGAGTGCACGACGAGGGACCTACCCAGCTGATCTCTGGCGCTTGCTGAGTAGGTCCCTCGCTACGGTCGGGATGAGGAGTGGTTTTAGCTGGTTACCCTCATCACATCGATGATCCCGACTCCCCCACCCGTTGCTTCTCCCGCCGCACGCGGACCGCGCCCGGCTCGGGTTGCACCCCCTCACCCCGTCCCTCGGCCCACGTCTCGGTGAACTCCGCCCCGAAGAGGACGATGAGAGCCGAGTAGTAGATCCAGAGCAGCAGCACGATCAGAGATCCCGCCGCGCCGTACGCCTCACCGGGATTGCTCTTTCCGATATAGAGCCCGATGAGGAACTTGCCGAGCACGAACAGCACCCCGGTGGCTACGCCGCCGACCCAGGCGCTTCGCCAGGCAACCTTCGCGTCGGGCAACACCTTGAACATGGCGGCAAAGAGCAGGCTGATCACCAACAGTGAGACGGCGAGGTTCAACCCTTGAAGCACGGGCTCGGACAGCCCTGACGGTAGAAACCCGGTGAGCCTGTCGCCGAGACCCGACAGGCCGGCGCTGATCACCAGCGACACCAGGAGCAGAAACGCGATCGAGAGCAGCATGCCAAAGGAGAAGAGTCGTTTGGTCAGGAAGCTCTTGATGCCCCCCTGTTTCGGGTCCGGCTCCACGTTCCACGCCCGATTCAGCGCCGCCTGAAGCTGCCCCAAAGCACCGGTGGCGCCGAATACCAGCGCCACGATCCCGACGATGGTCGGTACGAGGCCGCCTCCAGGCCGCTCCGTCTGCTGCAGAATCGTCCGGACCTCGCCGCCGGCGCTGGGACCCATGAGAGCCTCCATCTGAGACTCGAGTCCGCCACGCACATCGGTCGGGTCCATCACCGAGCTGACCAGCAACATGATCAGCAGCAAGACGGCAGGGAGGGAGAACACGGTATAGTAGGAAAGCGCGGCTGCCGAGGTCATGCAGTCGTCCTTCATGAAGTCCCTGAAGCTCTGCTTGAAGATTCCGA
>JBDTUV010000265.1:0-4308 GCA_040007575.1 Gemmatimonadales bacterium | reverse complement strand
ACCGGGATCCTGGCCACCGCACTGAAGCGTGACGCACTCCTCGAGACCGGAATGGCGGAGGCGGTGCGGTCCATGACGACTTTGAACGATGGCGCCGCCCGCGCTGCGCTGAAGGTAGGAGTGAGTGCCGCCACGGACGTGACGGGATTTGGACTGATCGGTCACCTCACCGGCATGCTGGAGGCGAGCAAGGTGGCGGCGGAGATCGCACTTGATGCGCTTCCGATCCTGCCGCATGCCCGCAATCTCGCTTCACGCGGCGTGGTGCCCGGAGGCACCGAGAGAAATTACGCGGCAGCCGACCGGGTAGACTGGGCCGCCGACCTCAGTCAGGCGGATCGCTACCTCTGCGTAGATGCACAGACCTCGGGTGGACTCCTGCTCGCGGTTCCCCCGGAAAACGAAGCTGCCCTGCTGGCCGCTCTGCGGGAGGAGCGCACCCCGGCGGCAGTGGTCATTGGCCGGCTGGTCGCCGGGCCCCCCGGACACGTTCGCGTGGTGCGACAGCTCGACGGAGCAGCCCCCCAGCCATAGTCGAGCTCTGCAATCCGATGTCACCACTCCGGTGGACCGCCGAACGCATGGACCAGTTGGAGCACGCCGCACGGCGAGGGCTCCGCGTGGCGCTCTCACGGCGGGGAACCGAGTTTATCGTCGTGGCGATGCGGGTGACTTCCTTAGGCCAGCAGGAAGTCTTCGTGGGCCGCCTCCCGATGACCGGCGAGGAGCTGACCTTCCGCCTGGGTGATATCGACAGCTTTCAGGTCATTGAGTGAGCCGCATCGCCATCGTACATCTGGATGAGAGTTGCCTGGGGAACGGTCGGGAAGGGGAAAATCCGGGCGGGTATGGCGGGCTCATCGAGGCGCGAACCCGCCCGGGCATCCAGCGCCGGGACTTCTACGGTCATTCCACTGGAACCACGAACAACCGCATGGCCCTGATCGGTGCCACTGCCGCGCTCCGGCTTCTGGGGGCCAAGGGTGCCCGGATGCGGGTCCTGATCGTCTCGGATTCCGAGTACCTGGTCAAGGGAATGAGGCTGTGGGTTCCGAACTGGGAAGCCCGCGGATGGAAGCGAGCCAGCGGCCCGATCGAGAACCTTCGACTCTGGCAGGAGTTGGTCGCCGCGGCGCGGAAGCACGACGTGCAATGGACCTGGGTGCGCGGGCACGCCGAGCATCCCAAAAACGAGTACGTTGATAGCCTCGCCGTGGCGGCTGCCAGGGAACAGAAGTCCTCGGACGGAGCGGTCGAGTCGAAGTTCCTCGAGTGGCTCTCGACCAAGCAGGCCAAGAAGAAGTTTCTGGGCTATAACCCGGACGCCGAGTACGAGTCGCTGGAGCGGCGGCTCGCGGCCGGGGAGGAGTTTCCCCTGGCGGGGTGAACCAGCCCGCGTCACCGCCCACGATTTCGCGAGGCCCTTACTTGGACGACCTAGAACGATTCTTCCGGCAGATCGTTCGGAATCTTGCCGCCACGGATCCCGCCCGGCTTCATCGTCCGTTACCGCTGACCGACCTCCGTGATTCCATCGTGCCCTACCGGGCCAACCGGCGGGCGCTTGAGCTCGAAAGCAGTGAGGACTACGAGCTGGTGCTGATGCGATTTTGCGCCGGAGAGGGCGGCTTTGCCCGGACCGAGCCGGCCGAGGTGCGGGCCGAGTTCGAGATTGAAGTGGGGAGCTCCAACCCCGACCTGGATATCGTCCACCGGTACGAGAACGCGGTGGTGAGCCTCGAACCCAAGCCGCTCGCTATGGCGCTCAATCACGAGCCGGGGCTCGCCTTCGCTCCGCCGGACCATTCGGGCCGGTTATCTATGGAAGAGGCTGCCGCCACACCCCCTGAGCTGCCGTCGGTCGAGCCGCGAGGGGTCGAAGCGCAGTCGGCCAGGGCCGGCGGCGATCGCCTTGCCCGGTGCGGTCTATGCGGGCGGGGGCTCCCGATAGGCCGGGTTGTGCATTTCTGTCCCCACTGCGGTGGGAGCCAGGGGCTCACGCGCTGCCCGGCCTGCCAGAGCGAGACCGAACCCGGGTGGCGGCATTGCGTCAGTTGCGGCGCAGCCCTGAGCCGCAACTAAACATTCTCGCACTGGGGCCAGCTCGACCTGGCAGTCCACAACGACTGACTGGCCCTCCCACGCTTTGCTTGAAGTGCCCCTGAGGCGGGGGCATATTTCACCGTCCAATGTCCTCCTCCAATAGAAGCAGCCTCCAGCCTCGAGATGACGGGGTCGTCTTCCTCTCCGGGGCCCGTACCGGGTTCGGGACCTTCGGCGGCATCCTCAAGGATCTCTCCGCCACCGACCTCGGCGCGATCGCGGCCAAGGGTGCCCTGGCCCGGAGCAGCGTAGAGCCAGCCTCAGTCGATCACGTCGTCTTCGGCAACGTCCTCCAAACCTCGGCCGACGCCATCTATCTCGCACGTCACGTCGGACTTCGCGCCGGTCTTCCCATCGAGACCCCGGCAGTGACGGTCAACCGGCTGTGCGGGTCGGGGTTCGAAGCCGTAGCGCAGGCAGCACAGCAGATCGTCCTGGGCCAATCGCAGGTAGTGCTGGCCGGAGGGACCGAATCGATGAGCCAGGCACCCCACGTGGTGCGAGGCGCGCGCTGGGGGCTGCGGCTTGGTCCTGCGGCGCCGCTGGAGGATTCCCTCTGGGAGGCGCTGAGAGATCCCAGCTGCGGGCTTTCCATGGCGGAGACGGCCGAGAACCTGGCCACGAAATATCAGATCAGCCGGCAGGCGGTGGACTGCTACGCCGCCCGGAGCCAGGCAGCGGCGGCAGCCGGCTGGCAGCAGGGCGCGTTCACAGATGAAGTAGTGCCGGTCCCGATCCGCAACCGTAAGACGGGACAGACCGAGGACTGGGCGGCTGACGAGCACATGCGACCAGGCACAACGATGGAGGCGTTGGCCAAGTTGCCGCCGTATTTCAAGAAGGATGGTGTGGTGACGGCCGGCAACGCCTCCGGGATCTGTGACGGCGCCGCGGCGCTGGTCATGGCGAGCGAGCGCTTTGCCACCGAGCGGGGGCTGCGACCGATTGGACGACTGCTCGCCTGGGCCAGCGTGGGAGTGGAGCCGGCATATATGGGTATCGGCCCGGCGCCGGCTTCGCGCAAAGCGCTCGAACGCGCGGGGCTGAAACTCGAGGACATGGATCTCGTCGAAGTGAACGAGGCTTTTGCCGCCCAGTACCTGGCGGTGGAGAAGGAGCTTGGCCTGGATCAGGAGCGCACCAACGTGGATGGCGGCGCTATTGCGCTGGGCCACCCTCTCGGAGCGAGCGGGGCACGCATTACGCTCCACCTGCTGCACGCGCTCCGCCGCCGCGGCGGCCGGTACGGACTGGGCAGCGCATGCATCGGTGGGGGTCAGGGGGCGGCGGTGATCGTTGAGGCTCTTTCAGAATGAGAGTGAAACCATGGACGTTCTGATTCCGGCACTGGCGGTCGCGGTGGTCTACTCCTTCCTCAGCCTGCGGGTGCTGCGGCAGTACGAGCGCGGGGTCAGCTTCTTCCTGGGAAAGTTCTGGGGCACCAAAGGCCCCGGACTGATCTTCCTGCCGGCCGGTTTCGCCAACCAGAAGCGGGTCTCGCTCCGGATCGTGGCGTTGGACATTCCGCCTCAGGACGTGATAACCCGCGACAACGTCTCGGTGAAGGTGAACGCCGTGTTGTACATGCGGGTGACGGATCCGGAACGGGCGGTCATCATCATCGAGGACTACCTCTACGCCACCAGCCAGCTGGCGCAGACGACGCTCCGCTCGGTTCTGGGCGAGGTCGAGCTGGACGAGCTGTTATCCGACCGAGAGAAGATCAACGCCGTGCTCAAGAAGATCATCGACGAGCGCACCGACGCCTGGGGTATCGAGGTCTCCGCGGTCGAGGTGAAGGACGTGGACCTGCCGGATCAGATGAAGCGCGCCATGGCACGACAGGCCGAGGCGGAGCGGGAGCGCCGGGCCAAGGTGATAGCCGCGCAGGGCGAGCTTCAAGCCTCCGAGACTCTGGCGCAGGCGGCCGGCAACCTCGCCAAGGAGCCGACCGCACTCCAGCTCCGCTATCTCCAGACGGTGGTCGAGATTGCGGCCGAGAACAACTCGACCACGATTTTCCCCATCCCGATAGACCTGTTCCGGCCGTTCTTGACCTCGGGTGCAGCCGCCACGGCACCGCGGGCGGAGAGCTCGGCCGAGCAACCTGGCCCCGCTCTGCCCGCGTCCGACCTCTCCTCCCTGATGTCCCAGCTCCGCCTGCAGGCCGCTCGGACCTCCAAGCAGGAGTAGCATGAGCGAGGC
>JBDTUV010000264.1:0-4308 GCA_040007575.1 Gemmatimonadales bacterium | reverse complement strand
CCCGTCGCTCGAGCTCGCGCCGGAGCCGCTCGAAGCCATCCCAGACCTCGCCTTCACCCACCCGGACCACCATATGCCGCCCGCCATTGCGGTCGAGGCGCAGAACGATCTGTTCCACCCTCGGGGGAAGGAAGGGGCGAAGGGCTCGAATGGCCTGCCACAGCTCCATCAGCTCCGGGACGGTGATGTGGCACCACTTCAGGTCGAACACTTCATCCGGCCTGCCGTACGGATGGAGTCCGATCCGGCGTCCGTCATCGCTCACATGGAGTGTCAGCTTGGTTCGGTAGTCAAAAATCTTCGCTGCAGGAACGATCGGAGGGTCAGGGACATCCCGCTTGCCCAACCGCCGGAGCGAGTCACCTACAAAAGTGCGCCGGCTGAAGAGTTGGGCCTCGTAATTCAGATGCTGAAGCTGACAACCGCCGCACTCGTCGTGGATGTAGTGGGGACAACGCGCCTCGACCCGATCGGGAGAAACCTCCAGCAAGCGCCCCAGCCGTGCCCGGGCAAAGCGCTTGTGCTCCCGAAGCTCGATCAGCTCCACCAGGTCTCCGGGCGCCGTACGTGGCACGAAAACCGTCTTTCCATCGGGCAGCTTGCCAACTCCATCGCCACCGGCCGCCAGACGAAGGATTCGAACCGACGTCACCTGAGCCCTTCGCGTTGTCCAGGGCGCTCAGGGCAGGCTCCTTCGCTTCGCGCCTGCCTGGCCCACTCACTGGGGGCCCCGGTCTCCGCCACGGGCGCGGGGCGCCGCGCCTGACGGGCATGGTCCTCCGCCAGAGCCGCCGCCACCGCCAGATCGAGGATACGCCCGGCAGAAACGTTCGGCGCGAGCAGATCGTCTCGACGCTCCAGAAACTGGATATCGATCTCGCCCTTCCGGAAATCCGGATCCGCCATCAATCGGCGATGGAATGCCTGGTTGGTGGCAACCCCGACGACGACGAGCTCGTCCAGCGCCTGAGTCATGCGGGTGATCGCCTGCGCCCGGTCCGGCGCCCACACGATCAGCTTGGCAAGCAGGGAGTCGTAGTAGAGGGTGACCTCGTCACCGATCTCGACGCCGCTGTCCCAGCGAACGCCGGGACCGGCAGGAACCCTCAGATACTCGATGCGGCCCGTGGAAGGCAGAAAGCCGTTGCCGGGATCCTCGCTGGTAATGCGGCATTCGAGCGCCCAGCCCCGCGGGTTGAGCCAGCCAGGATGGACCCGCATCGGAAGACCGCTCGCGATGCGGAGCTGCTCCCGCACGAGATCGACACCGTAGACCAACTCTGTGACCGGGTGCTCGACCTGGATGCGAGTGTTCATTTCGAGGAAATAGAACGATCCATCCTCCGTGAGCAGGAACTCACAGGTCCCCGCGCCGCGGTAGCCGACCGCCTGGGCCGCGGAGACTGCCGCGGCGCCCATCCATTCACGAAGGTCCACCGACAGAGCAACTGAAGGCGCCTCCTCGACCAGCTTCTGGTGGCGCCGCTGGATGGAACACTCTCGCTCCCCGAGATGTATTGTCCGCTCCCCATCGGCCAGCACCTGGATCTCGATGTGGCGCGGGTGCTCGATGAACTTTTCGAGGTACACGCTCGAATCACCGAAGGCCTTCATCGCCTCCGAAGCGGCAGTATCGAGCGCAGCCGACAGCGTGTCGGGGTCGCGGACCACCCGCATCCCCTTACCACCTCCACCCGCGGCCGCCTTCACCATCACCGGGTATCCCAGCTCCTCGGCCGCCGCGAGCGCTGCCCCAAGATCGTCCACCGGCGCGCTGCCACCCGGAACGATCGGGACCCCGGCTTCCTGCATGCGCCGACGAGCCTCAGTCTTGTCGCCCATGGCCCGGATAGCCGCCGGAGGCGGGCCGACAAAGATCAGCTCGGCCTGCTCGACGGCCTCCGCAAACGCGGCTCGCTCCGCCAGGAAACCGTATCCGGGATGAACGGCATCGGCACCCGATTCACGGGCCGCCGCGATCAAACGCTCGATGGAGAGGTAGCTCTCGGCCGGAGAGGCCGGGCCGATGGCGATGGCCCGATCCGCCGCGCGCACGTGCGGGCTGCGGCGGTCGGCCGCGGAATAGACCGCAACGGCCTCGAGACCCTCTTCGTGACATGCCCGGATGATACGGAGAGCGATCTCGCCGCGATTGGCGATCAGGACGCGTTTCATGGTGGGTGGAAGATACAGAGGCGGGAGCCTCTTCCGCCTTTACCGCCACTACTGCCCTTTCCGCCTCACGGCCGACAGGCCGCTGGCGGCGTATCTCCGAAGACGGGGAGGAAGCTGCGGCAGAGGAGGGTGTTGTACCGCGCAGCGCTGTCGTAGACCGCTCGTACCTCGCCGACCCACACCGATCCACCCTGACGCATGGCGGCGAGCAGTTCGGTGAACGAGAGAGATTCGGGGCCTGGCTGCACCGGCCGGCTCACTCTTGCCAGCCGGGACGAAGTCCAGGTGAGCGCGGGCGCCGCTGCGCTGTCGGCGGTGGGTGACAGACAAAGCGCCCGGCGGGGCGCTACGACGGCCAGGGCGTTGCGGATCGGGAGCCGCGGATCGGTCTCCATGGCCTCGGCCATCCGGCGGCGATACAGCGAGTCGGTGGCGTACCGCGCGGGCCGGAGCGAAAGGATTCTACGGGAGTGGAGATTGCCGTTGTCGTACCAGACCGAAAGCGCCTCGAGGTCGGTACCCACCAGAAGCACGCCACCGACCGGGCATGAGGCCAGGAGATTAGCGCCCAGCTCGAGGATGAACGGAGGCATCGGAGGGGCGTCCGACGGAGGCCGAGCCCCGGCACTGCTGCCCCAGCCTGAGTCCTCGAGGAAGACCACTGACCGTTCCAGGTCGGCCAACCCCCGAAAGACTGAGCCGGAGTCAACTGAAAGCCGGACCGCCTGGTCGAACGCGGTCGCGGCGAAATCCAAATAGAGAAGGCCATCGGGATCTCCCCGGTGGCCTTGGAGGTGCCAGTCATGTGCATTGAGAAGGTAGAAACGGCCGAGCTGAAACCAGGCTCGCCCGTCGTCGGGAGCGGTGGCAAGGTAGCGGCCCAGCAGGCCGATGGCCTCACGACGCTCTCCAGCCCGCTCGAGGGCCGCTGCCCGCGGCGCCACGTTGGGGTCTACCGCTGCTTGCCCGCGCAGTTCTCCTGCCAATATCGTGGCGACGGCGAGCGCGGCCGCACCTTGGGACCTGAGGCGGAGCACCGGGTTAGCTCGTTTTGTTGACCATCGGAGGGCTGCCTGAAACATGTGTGACAAAAATGGCTCAGGGGCCAGGAGTTAGCTAGTAGGGGGTCTCGGGCGGCACTCCTGACTCACAACGGAATATTGCCGTGCTTCTTTGGGGGGTTCCGGTCCCGTTTGCCCCGGAGGGTCCCCAGCGCCTCGATCAGCCGGGGGCGGGTATCTCGGGGATCGATGACATCGTCGATATACCCCCTGGCGGCGGCCGCGTACGGGTGGGCGAACTTCTCCGTGTATTCGTCGATGAGCCGTCCGGTGGCGGCCTGAGAATCGTCCGCCCGCGCGATCTCGTCCTTGAAGAGGATCTCTACCGCGCCTTTGGGGCCCATCACGGCGATCTCCGCCGACGGCCAGGCCAGGTTTACGTCGCCCCGTATGTGTTTCGAGCTCATGACGTCGTATGCGCCACCGTACGCCTTCCGGGTGATCACGGTCAGCTTCGGCACCGTCGCCTCACAGTAGGCGTAGAGCAGTTTGGCGCCGTGCTTGATGATGCCGCCGTGCTCCTGCGCCACACCGGGCAGGAATCCCGGCACGTCCACGAACGTCACCACCGGCAGGTTGAAGCAGTCGCAGAAGCGGATGAATCGGGCCGCTTTGATCGAGGCATTGATATCCAGGACACCAGCCAGCACTGCGGGCTGATTGGCGACGATGCCCACGGGAGTCCCGCCCAGACGGGCAAAGCCCACCAGGATATTGTCGGCATGGCCTCGCTGAACTTCGAGGAAGGTCGAGTCATCCACGATCCGGCCGATCACGCCGCGCATGTCGTACGGCTTGTTGGCACTGTCGGGGATCAGATCCAGCAACCCTTCGTCCCGCCGCTCGACCGGATCACCGGTTGGGCGCTGGGGTGGCTGATCGAGATTGTTCAGCGGGAGGAAGCCCATCAGCTCGCGGATGGCCTGAATGCATTCGGCCTCGGAGTCGTGGACGAAGTGGGCCACTCCGGAAACGCCGCCGTGCGTATCGGCCCCGCCCAGCTCGTCGAAGCTCACCTCCTCGTGCGTCACCGTCTTCACCACGTTCGGTCCGGTGACGAACATGTAGCTCA
>JBDTUV010000263.1:0-4322 GCA_040007575.1 Gemmatimonadales bacterium | reverse complement strand
ATCCTGGGCAAAGAGCAGGGGAATGCCGAGCCGCGACTCCTCGACCGCGAGCCGCTGCATTCGCCGGGTCGCGGCCGCGCCCCAGAAGCTGAGGAAGGAGCCGAGCTTCCCTTCTCGAACCTGCTGTTCGCCGCCGGCCGCCGCTCCGGGACCGGTCTGATTCCATTGGGCCGGCGCCATGGTAAGCTGGCCCAACTTCTCGTCCAGTGTCATGAGCTGGAGCAGGGAGTCCGGCAGGGTGGATGCCGGCGTGCCGGCGTGCGCTCGCGCTTCGGGTGGTGGCACCTGAGGCTGCACCGCGCGGGTACAACTCAGGAGTCCGGCGGTGAGGGAGGCCAGGAGAAGCGGGCTCCCAGAGTGCACGCCCCGGGTAAATCCGAAGGTCGTCATAGGTTCAAGATTCCCCCGCCACGGCCGGTCAGCAACTCCAACCTTGACAATCTCACGGGAAAATGTAAACGATTACACAGAAACCCTGCTGGTGCCCGACCGAATCCGTTCCCGTTGTACGCTGCGGGCCACGATGGTCCGCGAGCAGACGCCGCCAACTCGGCTGTCTCGATGACCACGATCAAGGATGTGGCCCGTGTGGCGGGGGTCTCGGTCGCCACGGTATCCCGGGTCTGTAATGGGAGTCCATCCGTCAAGGAGGAAACCCGTCGGCACGTGGGCGAGGTTGCCTCGCGCCTGAGTTATGCGCCCCACGGGGCTGCCCGCAGCCTGATCACCAGCCGCACCAGCACTATCGGCGTGCTCCTACCCGACCTGTATGGCGAGTTTTTCTCCGAAGTCATCCGGGGAATCGACCAAACCGCGCAGCACCATGGTTACCACCTCCTCGTCTCCAGCTCGCACGATGGCCGCCCGGCGATAGAGGGGGCTCTGCGCTCCATGCGGGGCCGGGTGGATGGGCTCATCGTCATGTGGCCCGAGATGGACGCCGAGATTGCCGTGCGCAACCTCCCGGCCGGATTCCCGGTGGTGCTGCTCAACGCCCCGGCGACCCCGGACGCGTTCGATGTCATCATGATCGCGAACTTCGACGGGGCCCGCGCCATGGTCTGCCACCTCCTGGACCTGGGGCACACGCGTATCGCGATTATCAAGGGCGCTGCAGGCAATGTCGATGCCGCCGAGCGGCTGCGGGGCTACCGGGTAGCGTTGGCGGAGGCTGGAGCCACGGCGTCGCCAGAGTTGGAGGTTGCGGGCGACTTCACTGAGGAATCGGGCTTCCGTGCCACCCGGGAGCTCATGCTTGGCGAGGCCAGGCCCTCCGCGATCTTCGCGGCGAACGACGCGATGGCGATCGGCTCGCTCAGCGCCCTCCGGGAGGCGGGTCTTCGGGTGCCCGAGGACGTGGCCTTGGCGGGATTCGACGACATCCCGATGGCGCGCTACCTCGAGCCCGCCCTGTCGTCCGTTCATGTGGATATCAGCGCGCTCGGCGAGCGTGCCACTCTCCGCCTTCTGGCGGCCATTCGGGACAAGGATGGCCACCAGCCTCGCGCGGAAACATTGCCCACCATCCTGGTTCTCCGGCGCTCCTGCGGCGCGGCCTTCCCCGCGTCGCGACCTACCGCGACGGATTCAGAGCCAGCGATCTCCACCATACCCCTCCTGCGAGGCGCACTATGAAGATGAGCTTTGTCCTCCACGGCTGCTGGGTGCTGGCCCTCACCGTGACGGCGCTGCCGTCCGGACGGCTTGTCGCCCAGACCAGCACGGGCAGCATCCGTGGCACGGTGACCGATTCGGCCGGTGCGCCGCTCTCAGGGGCCGAGGTGGTCGCCCTCAACGCTGCGACCGGCGT
The DNA here is from genome assembly GCA_040007575.1 of Gemmatimonadales bacterium. Classification (GTDB taxonomy): domain Bacteria; phylum Gemmatimonadota; class Gemmatimonadetes; order Gemmatimonadales; family GWC2-71-9; genus CAVVWJ01. Next base: position 2,512 of record JBDTUV010000263.1, on the reverse strand, counting down.
ACAGCGCAATGCCGGCACCAACAACCGCGGCTTCTACTCGCTGTCCGGACTCGCGCCGGCCACTTACCAGCTCACCATCCGTCAGATCGGCAGCGCCCCCGCAGCGCGCTCAGTGCAGGTGCAGGTGGGTCAGACGCTGACACTCGATTTCCGCCTCGCATCGGCCGCCGTGCAGCTCGAGGAGGTGGTGGTCCAGGCGCCGGCGGTCGAGACCCAGACATCCGAGGTCGCCACCAACGTCACCGAGCAGCAGATCGAGGCGCTGCCGTCCAGTAGCCGAAACTTTCTGGACCTGGCACCACTGGCTCCGAGTGTTCGAGTCACACCCGATCGCATCAACGGAACCGGGAAGACCTTCGCCTCCGGGGCTTCCCCCGCCGAGAACATCAACGTGTTCATCGACGGCCAGAGCTTCAAGAATGACATCGCAGGCGGGGGGGTGATCGGCCAGGACGCAAGCCGGGGCAATCCCTTCCCCCGGAACGCGGTGCAGGAGTTCCGCATCATCACCAACAACTTCAAGGCCGAGTATCAGAAGGCTTCCAGCGCGATCATTACCGCAGTCACCAAATCGGGCAGCAATGAATGGAGTGGCAGCCTGTTTACGGGCTACCAGAACAAGGGGTTGGTATCGCTCGACAGCCTCCAGCGGAAAGACCGCGACGATACGACCAGAACGACTCCGTTCGAGGAGCCGGAGTACAGCAGGGTACTGGCCGGAGGGAGCGTCGGGGGCCCGTTGATGCGGGACCGGCTGTTCTTCTTCGGGTCGTACGAAGGGAACTTCCAGAACCGGCAGGGTGTGACCCGTTTGAGCGGCACGCCGGCCAGCTGGCCCGCGGCAATCGCCGGATTCAATGGGCAGGCCACCTCGGCGCCGTTCCGTTCCCATCTGGCCTTTGCCAAGCTCAGCTATAACCTGAGCCAGGAACACCTGCTCGAGCTCAACGCTAACCTCCGGGTCGAGAAAGACCGGCGGAGCTTTGGGGGCAGCTTCGCCCCGGCCGACTGGGCCTACGAGTCAGCCGAGCGCTTCAGCAACAATGTGGTGGACGGTGGCCTCAAGCACACGTTCTTCGGGCGGAACTGGACCAACGAGGCCCGGGTCAGCTACCAGTGGTACCAGTTCAATCCCGAGCCACTCAACCCGGGGCTGGTAGGCCAGGAATACCAGGGTATCGGCCGGTTTGGCGGACGGGACACCCGGCAGGATCTCACGCAGAACCGGATCTCGCTGCGGAACGACTGGACCTATTCCGGCTTCCAGTCGGCGGGATCGCACGTCATCAAGCTGGGCGCCACGGTGGACTTCCTGAGATACAACCTGCACAAGGAGATCAACGAGAACCCGGTGTTCGTCTTCAACAACTCGAACGCCTTTGCGTTCCCGGTTGAAGCGCGGTATGGCTCAGGCAACCCGGAGGTGGACGGCAAGAACACCCAGCTCGGCGTCTACCTTCAGGACGACTGGAGTCCCACGCCCCGCCTGACGATCAACGCCGGCGTCCGGTGGGATCTGGAGACCGGCATGTATGACCGCGGTTTTGTGACGCCGCAGGCGGTCCGGGATTCGCTCACCGCCTTTCGGAGCCAGCTGTTCGTCGATATCGATCCAGCGCGCTACTTCACCGACGGCACTCAGCGCAAGAACTTTTATGGCGCCTTTCAGCCGCGGGTGGGATTCTCTTACGACATCAACGAGAACCGCACCACCACGGTTTTCGCGGCGGGGGGCATCTTCTACGACCGGCTGGGCTTTAACGGCTTTATCGACGAGACCTACCGGCGCCAGCATCCCACCTACACCTTCCGGTTCTCAGTCGACGGAAGCACGCCGGGCACGATCGCGTGGGATCCAGCGTACATGAGCCGCGCCGGGCTGGATGGTATCCTCGCCTCGGGCCAGGCGCCGCCACAGGAAGTGTTCCTGGTGCCGAACGACCTCAAGCCGCCCAAGTCATATCAGTGGAATGTCGGGGTACGGCAGGGTTTCGGCACGTTGCTTGGATCGGTCGCCTACACCGGCATTCGGGGGAAAAATGGGTACAGCTACGAGTTTGCCCACGTGACCTTGAACCCCGAGTCGAACGACTGCTGCCTCAGCGTCAACGTCCCCGCCTACTCCGGGATCCTGGTTGGCAATAACTCGGTCCGGTCGTGGTACGATGCGCTGGAGTTCAAGCTCGACCGTACCTACCGGGGCGCTGAGCGGGGCGGCTGGGGAGCCGGAATCGCGTACACCCTTTCCTGGGCGGATGCAGAGGGGGGCGACCTCTTCACCTTCCCCCAGATAGGCACCGCTTTCACCGGACGACGTTCCATCGCAGATGACCAGCGCCACCGTATCGTCGGAAACTGGGTCGTTGATCTGCCGTTTCTGGCCGGTATCCAGTTCAGCGGGTTGGGCACCTTCGCTACAGGGAAGCCGTTCAACCGGATCGAGTTCGTCCAGGTGCCCGCGTCGGGCGCGTTCCTGACCGCGGAGCGGCGCGGCCGGCTGGCCGCTTCCCTC
>JBDTUV010000262.1:0-4338 GCA_040007575.1 Gemmatimonadales bacterium | reverse complement strand
CAGCGACCAGATGCGCACGCCTCCCGAGATGCCGACGACGTAGATGGCGAAGGTGAGATACCGGTGCCAGGCGCCGGTCAGGTCCTCGGGAACGAGACGCCCAAGGATCTGCCGGATGGGACGCTCGAAGAGCCGAGCAACCAGGAAAGACACGAGAAGCGAGATGACGAAGGTCACCAGTAACAGGGTCAGGAACACATAGCCTCGCTTATGGCGTTGGCCTCATCCCGGGGGCCCGAGAGCCTGGCGTTCGGCGGGGGACCTCACATCATATAGGGATGAACAAATATCTGGTCCGGGAGGGACAGAAGATAGATCTGGATGCCCCGTGGTACATCGTGCCCGCCAACCAGAAGTGGTACCGGAATCATATGGTCGGCTCCATCGTTGCCGAGACGATGGACAAGCTGCATCTCGAGTACCCGAAGTGCGACCTCTCGAACGTCGTAGTGGAGTGACCTTCGCAGCGTGCTACAGTACGCGCCAGCCTGGTTAGCCGAGTTGGAGTGCGGGCGGGACCTCTGAGGTCATCAACGACGCGCCACCATCGGCGACTATCAGCTGTCCTGTGATCCAGGCCGCCTCTTCCCGGCAGAGCAGCGCCACCACATTACCGATATCCTCAGGCGTTCCCAGTCGGCGCATCGGGGTCCACCCCTGTGCGTGCCAGTCGCGAATGGCGCTCTGGGCCGCCGGCGGCAGTGAGTTGAGGACGCTGTCCTCGGTCCAGCCGGGGCTGACCGAGTTGACCGTGATCCCTCGTTGAGCCAGCGCCACTGCGAAGTAGCGCACCAGTGTCTCCAAGGCTGCCTTCGCCGCGCCCATAGCCACCCAGGGCTGCAAGCCGCCGCTCTGTCCCCCGGGCGCCCAGGTCAGCGCTATGATGCGTCCCCCGTCGCTCATCAGCTTGGATGCCTCGCGGGCGCCGACCAGGAAGGCCGTGGCCTGAGAGTGGAACGCGGTGTTCCACTGTTCCAGGGTGATCTTCAGCGGCGCTTCGAAGAACTCCGGGGCCTCGGGACGTGCATTGCTGACGAAGATGTCCAGACTACCGAACTCGCCCTTCATTCGATCGAGCAGGCCCTTCACCTCCTCGGGCTTCGTCACGTCGGCTTGCACCACGATCCCATTCGCTCCGGCCCGCCGGACACCCTCCAGAGTTTCCTTGGCCGCCTTCTCGTTCCGGTAGTAGTGCACGGCGACTCTTGCCCCCTCCGCCGCCAGCTTCAGCGCAATGCCTTTACCGATGCCCCGCGAGCCACCGGTCACCAGCGCAAACTTGCCCTTGAGCGACATATGCTCTCCTAGTACGCGCGCGTTTGGCCCATTAGGTCTCCCGCGCCTTATCCCAGGCCTGTGTCGGGGCACGACAGCGGCACCGAGTGCTGGCGATGGAGCAGGGTGGGAAGTGCTTTCCCAATATGTAAGCCGTACCCTGGGCGTCGAGGGCTCTATTTCTTGGCGGGTGTGACCTGGACGGCCGCGACTCGCCAGCCCTGGCCGTCCTTCGTCCAGACATCCATGACCCACATATCACCGGCACGAAACCGGCGCACGAATGCATTGCCGTAGGGCTTGATCTGTACCTGCTGAAGCGGCCCACGCGGCATGGGCTTCTCTGTCTTGAACTCGGCCAACCGCTCTGCCTTGCTCAGCAGCCTGCCGTCTGCGGTCACCACGGTAAAGTCTGCAGTCGTGAGACGATCCCACGTGGCTGCGTCCACCTTCGCCAGGGACTCGTCCCTGGTCTTCATGGCGGACAGCAGATCGGCGGGCACCTGTGCGCCGACCGAGGCTGGAATCAAGCACGACAGCGAGAGAGCGAGCCGGAGCATGCGCTGAGCAGACATGACTTCTCCTTTTGAAATGCGCGGCTATTTGAATTGCACGACCTATTTCATCGTCGCGACCTTGGTCTCGTATACCGCACTCAGCCGCCGCAACTGGTCGACGTGCCGGGCCACAAGGCGCTCGAGCTCGGCCCCGCCTGCGGTGGAGAGCGCCACCGAGCCCGCCACCACTGAGTCGGCGAGTGCCTCGTACGCAGGGTCGCTGTGCATGCCCAGCCGAGCCATGTCCGCATGCATGGCGTTCACCAGACGCCTGGTCTTGGCCTCAGACTGGGGCCCAGCCCTCCGCATCATGCTCGGGTTCCGGGCCAATGAATCCAGGTGGGCCCGCACAACGGGTAGCATCGCCATTGCCTCGAGCTTCATCCCGGCGGGTGGCACCGGCGCCATCGACGCGGAATCGGCGCCGGCCGCGGGCCTCTCGGCGCGTTTGCCGCCGCAGGAGGCGAGCGCAAGGAAGAGAATGACACTTCCAATTCGCTGGTGGATCATCAGCAGGCCCTGGTGAAGGTTGAACCGGCGCTTCCCTGCCAGGTCAGAACGGCATCTTGTATTCGGGCGGCGTGACCCCGTTCAGCCGGAGGTAGGGCACTACCTGCCCCAAGGTCCAGACCGAATGCTCGAAGGCGAGCGCCGCGAGACGGCCGGCCGGCTGTGGCGGCTGTCCGTACATCACCACCGGCCGCTGGAGCTGAGCCGGTGCTGCCTCCTTCAACGCGATCAGAAAGTAATCATAGGTCGCCGCGGCATACTTCCGCAGCGCGGCCTTGTCGTGCAGGTACACGGCGGTGTCACCCAGAATGGGCGCAGCCTCGAGGCCGCGCAAGGCGACTGCGGCAACGTCAAGGTTCGTGCTCACGATGTGATCGAACTCCTGGGCCAGGGTGCGAACGCCCGGCGTCGGCCGGAAACCAGTTGCGGAATCGGGCATCGCATCGATGTAGGCCAGGACGGTCAGCCGATTGCGCACCCAATCGGCCAGCAGGTCGGGGTTCACGCTGGACTGGGCGCCGGCCAGCGCTGGGGTAGAGCTGAGGATCAGAACGAGGGGCAAGAAACGCATGAAATGCTCCTTGATTGACGAACTGGTGTAGCGGCTGTGCTGTCATCCTGAGCGCAGCGAAGGATCGGCTCGGATGCAGGCCGATCCTTCAGTTGCTTCGCTCCTTCAGGATGACATTGACCTCGATCCGCGACGGGTGCTTCGGGGTATGCCAGATCCGGTGGGTCTGAGGGCGGAAGTCCGACGCCTTCGCCTGGAAGATGTTGGGTACCCAGGTTTGCGGATTCCGGTCGTAGATAGGAAACCAGGTGCTCTGGACCTGCACCATGATCCGGTGGCCCTTTCGAAACTGGTGGCTCTGCTGGTGCAGGTCCACCGTGAAGGCCAGCGGCGTGTTGGGCGCGAGCGGCTCGGGCTTCGAGAAGCTCTTGCGATAACGGCCCCGCATGATCTCGTGGGCCACCATCAGCTGGTAGCCGCCGAGCTGCCAGGCCTCGGGGACGCTGTCGGGGAAGACGTCGATCAGCTTGACCGCCCAGTCGGCGTCTCGGCCGGTGGTGGATGCGACCAGCCGGGCGGTGACGTCCCCGGCGACGAGCACGTCTTCCTCCAGTGGCTCGGAGACCCAGCTCACTACATCGGGACGGCCGGTCACGAAGCGCTGGTCTATGGTCTCCCAGGTGCGCCAGCGCGAGCCGCGCTCGTCGTAGGTCTGCTCGATGGGTCGTGGGCGGTAAGGCACCGGGTGGGCCGGGTCGGATACATACTGGTCGAATGATGCCTCGCCGGCCTTCGGCGGCTCGACGGACAGTTTGCCGCCCCCGCGGAGGTAGAGACTCGTCGCCGTGGCGCCGTCCCTGGGCGGCCAGCTCTCGAACGAGCGCCATTGCTTGGCGCCGGCATCGAAGAGCATTGCCTCGGGCTGGGTGAGGCTGCCTTTGTCCTTCAGATAGTACGCGAACCACGGTGCCTCAACGTCTTTGAGATAAGCGTCTTGCGTCCCTGGATCAACCACCGGCATCTGTCGCGACGGGTTGCGCCATCCGCCGTGGTTCCAGGGTCCCATCACCAGGAAGTTCCGGTTGGCCGTATCGCCCGGCTCGAGTGCCTTATAGGTGGCGAGCGGGCCGAAGCGGTCTTCCTGGTCCCACCAGCCGCCAACCGTCAACGTCGCCACCGCAGGCGACTTCAGCAGCAGCTGAACCGCGCGCCGCTGCCACAGCGTGTCGTACGCCGGGTGCGCGACAAAAGCGTTCCAGGTGGGGACTTTTCCGTGAAAGTACTTCGCGTTGACGTTGGAGAGCGGACCGAGCTGGAGATACCAGTCGTAGGTGTCCCACTTGTCGATCGGCAGAGGCACGGACTGGTCGTTGCTCAGCTCCATGCTGCCGGCGTACTCGAAGCCATAGGAGAGTCGAAAGGCGCCCTGGTGGAAGAAGTCGTCGCCCATCCAGGTGTCGGTCATCGGGGCCTGAGGCGAGATCG
>JBDTUV010000261.1:0-4345 GCA_040007575.1 Gemmatimonadales bacterium | reverse complement strand
CGGCATCGCAGTCGATGGAGACGCCGACCGGATCGGTGCGGTGGATGAGACCGGCGAGATCATCTGGGGGGATCAGCTCCTCGTGATCTTCGGCCGTGATGCGGTGAAGCGGTTCGGCCGCGGCACTCCGGTCATCTTCGACGTCAAGTGCTCGGAAGTGCTCCCCATGGCGCTAACCGCCGCCGGCGCAAAACCGGTAATGTGGAAGACCGGCCATTCGCTCATCAAGGCCAAGATGAAGGAGCTCAACGCGCCGCTGGCGGGAGAGATGAGCGGCCACATGTTTTTTGGTGGTGACTACCTGGGGTTCGACGATGCGCTCTTCGGGGCGGCCCGCCTGCTGGAGATCGTCAGCCGGCGGCCCTTCGGTCTGGCGACGCACCTGGCCGACCTTCCGCGCACCTTCGCCACACCGGAGATCCGGGTGGAATGCTCCGAGGACGAGAAGTTCGGCCTGGTCGAGCGCGCCGCGGCCTATTTCGCCTCACGATACCCGGTGAACACCATCGACGGTGTCCGGATCACCTTCCCCAAGGGGTGGGGTTTGCTGCGTGCGTCGAACACTCAGCCGGTGCTCGTCATGCGCTTCGAGGCCACCGACGCGCAGGCGCGCGATGCATACCGCGCCGAAGTAGAAGGCTTTCTTGAGCAACAGAAGAACGTAAGCGGTAAGCGGTAACATGTCTCGCGGCGGTCGGCGGCTCACCGCCGCGCTCGCGGGACTCGTCGCCCTTCTGTTCGCGGGTCGATGGACGGCTGTTCTCCTGGCCGACCGCTGGTGGGCTGCGGAGCTGTCGCCTGCCGCGGCCGACTTCCTCACCGACTGGCACGTCCTCCGCCTCACGCTCGAGCTCTCCGGCTGCCTGATTGCTTCCGCCTGGTTCATCGGACACCTGCTGCTGGTCTACCGGGCGGTGGGGACGGTGCAGATCCGTCGCAATGTGGCCAACCTCGAGTTCCGTGAGGCTCTGACCCCCGGCACCCTCCTTACGGTGGCGATCGCATCCGGAGCACTGCTCGGCCTCCTCGTTGGAGTGGGTGCGTCAGGATGGTGGCGCGAAGTCACGCTGGCCTGGCAGGGGGTCGCCTACCGCATCAGCGATCCGCTCCTGGGTCGAGACCTCGGCTTCTACGTCGCGCAGCTGCCGGTCTGGCGGGCCGCGCATGGCTTTCTCCTCCTGCTGATCCTTCTGGCACTCACTGGCGTGATCGTGCTCTACATGCTGGTGGGTGCCATTCGCTGGATCGAGCGCCGGCCCGCGATCAACGACCACGCGCGCGCTCACATCGGCTGGTTGCTTGCCGCGCTGGCGTTCGCGCTGGCGTGGGGGTACCTCCTGGAGCCATACGAGGTGATTGCAGGATCGGTGGACCTGCTCGATGAGCCGAGCTGGCGAACTGGCCTGATGGTCTCTCCCGTGCTCGCGGGGGTCGCACTCGCGGCGGGCGCACTTTCGGCTTTGTGGGCAAGCCGTCCCCGCCATACGCTCGTCCTTGCCGGATGGATCGTGCTCGCGTGCGCCTCCGTTGTCGGGCACTGGCTCCTGCCCTCGGTGCTGGGAGGGTCGCGGGCTCGCACGGTCGAGCCGCGAATGATGGAACAGCTGGAGCGCCTCGCCTACGGGCTCGAAGGCTTGCGCGATGTTCATCCGGAGCCGATCAGCCAGCCCATGCCGCCGGCAGTGCCATCGCTCTGGAACCCCGAAGTCGTTGCCCGGGTGGTCCCGGCAGACTCCAGTCGCCTGCTTTCCATCGATCCGGTGCTCCTGACGCGGCAGGGCAAGCGCCGCCCGGTCTGGCTGGTCGTTCGTTCGAATCCGGGCCGGCGCGTCATGGTCTCCGCTGTGGCCGATAACCGGGTGAGCCGCTCCGGGGAGCCTCTTTTCCATCGTCTGAGCGACACGCTCTCGCACACCAGCCCTGTTGCCCTTCTCGACCTGGCTTCCGATCTGCTGCAACCGGACGCTCCGGGCTACCGCCTGCGTCAGGGCGACGCGCCGGGGGTGCCGGTGGAATCCTGGGTCCGCCGGCTGGTGCTCGCCTGGGCGCTCCAGGCCGGCGAGCTCCTGGGGCACGTTTCCTCGGGAGCCACCATCGATTGGCACCTCTCGCCCAAGGACCGGCTGGCCCGTCTGGCTCCCTTCGCTGAATGGAGTGAACCGGCGGCGCGGGTGATCAACGGCCAGCTAATCTGGTTGATGGATGGTTATCTCGCCTCGAGCACTTTTCCGCTGACGGGGCGGGTCCTATGGCACAACCGGCGGGTGGGGTCGGTCAGGGCCGCCTTTCTCGGCACCGTGAATGCCGAGACCGGGGCGGCTCGAGTGTTCCTCCAGCCTGGAGCGGATCCGCTGGCAGAGACCTGGGCTCGGCTGTCCCACGGGGTGGTGGAGCCGGGATCTGACATTCCTGAAGCCGTGCTTCGCGCCGCCCCGTATCCCGGCGAGCTGTTTCGGATCCAGGCACAGGAGCTGGAGCACACGCCCTGGAATGCCGGCAGCCTGGGCGGGGGAACAGGACAGGCGGCGGCGGAGCCACCACCACCACAAGTCGGATGGGCGGCGGACACCTCCGGGCCTCAGCTGGTCTCGACCTTCGAATCCCCCGGCGACCGGCGGCTCAGTGCGGTACTGATCGGATCCCGGGACGATGGTCGTACCCACCTCCAGCTGATTCGGCTGGACTCGACCACCACACTTCCCATTCGTGGAGTGCTGGAGAACCGCTGGGCGAACTTCCCATCCTACGACGCACTCAACGACTCGATTCGGGAGGACGGAGGAAAGCTGGAGCGGGGGCCGGTTCGCGTGGACATCGGTCCCGGTGGGCCGGTCGCCTATCAGGGCTACTATGCCGGGCGACCGTCCGGGGGAATGGTGCTGGTCTGGGTCAGCGTGGCAGCACGCGACCGCCTTGGCGCGGGACGTACCCTTCAGGAGGCGTGGAGCAACCTGCTCGGAACCACTGTTCCGGCGCCACCCGGCACCGCGCAGTCGGGACGCCTCGAGGAAGCGAAGCGCTGGCTGGAGCTGGCAGACTCGGCTCTCAGGATCGGTGATTGGTCGGAGTTCGGCCGGGCCTGGAACACGCTACGCCGCGTGCTGGGTTTGCCTCTCGATTCGGCGAGGTTCTGAGCTTGCTCGCATCCCAGGCCGAGAGTAAGATGCGCACCGCGGTGCTGGCCCTCGGCGGCAATGCGCTGGCGCGCTCGGATGAGCCGGCGACGGTAACCAACCAGTTCCGGCATGCGCGCGAGAGTGTCGCACCCATCGTGGAGCTGGCCAGGCAGGGATGGCGGATCGTCATCGTGCACGGCAACGGACCCCAGGTCGGTGATGAGCTGCTCCGCAACGAGGCCGCCAGAAAGGTCGCAGAGCCGCTCCCACTGGGAGTCCTAGTCGCCGAGACCGCGGGCTGGATCGGGTACATGCTCCAGCAATCGCTGCAGAACGCGCTCGCGGCCGCCAGAGTGGAGCGCGATGTCGTCACCGTCATCACCCAGACGCTGGTCGATCGTTACGACCCGGCCTTGAACCAGCCGACTAAGCCGATCGGCCATCCGCTGTCCGACAAGGAAGCGGCTCGCATTCGCGAAGCCGGGCGCGCGGTGGGTAAGGACGGTGCCGGGGCATGGCGCCGGATGGCCACCAGCCCGATCCCGCTCGGAGTGGTGGAGTTTCCGGTGATCAAGCGACTGCTCGACCAGGGCACCGTTGTGATCGCCGCAGGCGGTGGAGGTCCTCCGGTGTACCAGGATCCACTGCTGGGACTCGAGGGACTCGATGCCGTAGTGGACAAGGATCGCGTCTCCGCCATTCTCGCCAGTCAGCTGGCTGCCGAAGTGCTGATGATCCTGACGAACGTTGACGCGGTTTTCGAAGGGTGGGGAACGCCGCAGGCGCGGCCCATCCGGCGCATGAGCGTGGAGCAGGCCGAGGCCATGATCGCCGGTGGCGCGCTCGATGCCGGCGGCATGAAGCCCAAGATCGAAGCTGCCGCGGGGTTTGTGAGCCGAGGTGGAGGACGGGCCATCATCGCCCGGCTATCCGAAGGACCAGCCGCGCTTCGCGGCGAGACCGGGACGACCATCACGAGGACCCCGTGAATCTGCACGAGTACCAGGCCCGCGCCCTGCTCAAGGCAGCAGGTATCCCAATGCTGGATGGCGATGTCGCCTCTACTCCGACCGAAGCGGAATCGATAGCGCGCCGGCTGGGCGGCACGGTCGTGATCAAGGCGCAGGTGCATGCAGGAGGGCGGGGGAAGGCCGGCGGGGTGAAGCTGGCCCGTAACCCCGGCGAGGCGCTCGATTATGCGGCCGAGATCCTTGGCATGAGCATCAAGG
>JBDTUV010000260.1:0-4354 GCA_040007575.1 Gemmatimonadales bacterium | reverse complement strand
AGATGGTGATTATGAGCAGCATGGTGGCAATCGGCTGCTCGATCCAGTGGCGATCCCAGATGAGTACTGCCGCGGTGAGGCTCGACCCGCCGACCAGGAGTACCGTGGTGTAGTGACGCAGCAGCTTCGGGATACTGACCGTCATCGTGCGTCTCCCCCGTCGAGCGCATCACGTAGCGCGTCCAGGAACTTTCGGGCGGCGGCGACTCCATCCCGCCCCAGGATCTCGACCAGTGCGCTGCCGACCACCACCCCATCGGCCATGCGTCCCACCGCCCGCGCCTGGTCCGGTGTGGAGATTCCGAACCCCACGGCCAGCGGCAGCGAGGTGGCCTTCCGCACCCGGGCTACCGAGTCCTGCAGCTCGACGTCGAGGGAGGCTCGGGCGCCGGTGACACCAAGGCGTGCCACCAGGTACACGAAGCCCTGAGCTCCGTCGAGCGCCACCGCCAGGCGCTTGGGCCGAGTGGTGGGTGCGATGAGGCGAATGAGGTCCAACCCGCTCTGCTGCACTGCCGACTCCACTCCCGGATCGCTTCCCGCGGGCAGGTCGGTCAGCAGCAGACCCGCGATGTGCAGATCTTCCGCCGTCCGGAGAAACCGGTCCATGCCGAACTGCAGGATTGGATTCAGGTAGCTGAATACGACCACCGGCTGCGTCAGCTCCGCCCTGGCGATGAGATCCAGCGTGCCGGCCAGGGTCATGCCTTGGCGAAGGGCCTCGAAGGTGGAGCGCTGGATAGTTGGCCCATCGGCCAGCGGATCGCTGAACGGGACGCCGACCTCGATGATATCCGCCACCTCGTCGGCCGAGCGGAGTGCGGCCGCGCTCGCACCCGGCGTCGGGTAGCCGGCGGTGAGATAGGGAATGAGAGCCTTGCGTCCGGACGACCTGAGCGCGGCCCAGGCCGGCGCCAGGCCGGACTCAGACAAAGTAATCGCCAGGCGTGAGCCCGAATCGGCTGGGGTTGGTGACCTTTACGATGGACCGTCTATAGGCGCCGCTCTCATCCTTTTCTGTGAGGCTCACCTGGTTGCCTGGCAGGGGTACGGTGGCGCCGTCGACGTCTACCGCGATGCGCACCACCGGACGGTTGAGCTGCTGGGTATCCGTGTTGGCCGCCGCCACGACGGCTACTTCGAGCGTGTCCAGGATGACGCAGGTGCCCACCGGGTAGACCCCGATCAGGTTGATGAGCGCCTTCACCACCACCCGGTCGTAGCCCCGCTTGGGATTGTCCCACATTTCCTTGAGCACCTGGTCCGGCTCGATCGGAACGGTGGTATACACTCGCCGGGTGGTGGCGGCATCAAATCCATCGGCCACCGAGACAATCCGGGAGAACATTCCCAGTGTGCGCGGCCGGATCGTCTTCGGGTAACCGGAGAGATCCATCTTCATATGGTGCTCGTGAGCCACCAGGATCGATCGGTAGGGAATCTCCTCATATGCGCGCATGCCGAACAATGTCAGCGCACCCATCCACGGGTGTTGCTGGATGAACTTCCACTCCCGCTCGTCGAGGCTTCCGGTCTTGTTCAGGATCTCAGCAGGAACCCTGGCCTTGCCCACGTCGTGCAACAGGGCAGTCATCCCCAGGTCGTAGAGCTGGATCTTGGAGAAGCCCAGCTTCCTGCCCAATGCGACGGAAAAAATGCAGACGTTCACCGAATGAGTGAAGGTGTACTCGTCGTAGTCCCGCACCGTCGTCATGCCGACCATGGACATCTCGTTGTTAAGCACCTGGTCGACCACCAGCTGGACCGCCCGCTTCACCCGCTTGAGCCGCGGGCCCCGGCCGAGGCGGATTCCCGTTACCATGTCCCGGGTAACAGCTACCCCCTCGGCATAAGCCCGCTTAGCCTGGTGGCGGTTCTGCTCCGAGCTGCCACCCTCCGGCTGGGCGCGCTCCACTTCCAGGTGAGTCACCTTGGCGGCATCGAGCCGCTCGTGAAGCTCCTCGAGACGCTCCTCCACCTCCCCCTGCTGACTGATGGCCAGGAGAAGACTGAGGAAGATCTGCCACTCTCGTCGCTCCATCCCCGTCCGGATGTGCAGGACGCCGATCTCCAACGCCCGGAACATCGCCAGGATGTGGCTGAAGGACGCGTAGTTGTCGAGCTCGACTCGCAACCGCGTGCCGTTGACGAAGAGGAAGTCGCCCGCCATCCGGATTTCCACCTCGACTTCGGCCTGGAGCAGCGTCCGGGCCGAGGCGTCCAGATCGTCGAGTGCCTTCTGCACCGTGGTGTTCTCGAGCGGATAGATCTTGAGGCTGCGGAGAGCGGTGTACAACGCGAGCAAGAGGGACCGTCCACCCTGCCGCAGCTGGCCTTCGCCGGCGCCTTCCGAGGGCTGGGTCACGATGCCGCCTCCCGCAGGGCGCGGCTCACCGCGTTACGCACCACGAGCTCCTTGTCCTCGGAGGCTCGCTGAAGCAGCTCACGGGCCTCAACCGTCTTGATCCGGCCCAGCGCCATGGCCGCGCAGGCGCGGGTTTCTGGTGGCTCCTTCATCTTGAGGAGGCCGCGCTGGAGCAGAATGGTGCTGAGCGCCTTCAGGCCGGTGGCGCCGGCAATGGATCCGTAGGCTTCGAAAAACGCCATCTTCTCGGTGAGGTCGATCTGCCTCGACGACTTACCGAGCACCACGGCCTCGATCCGGCGCAGGGCTCCTTTGTAGCCTCGCGCGCCAACGCCTTTGACCGCCGCGATCCGCACCGCGCGATCCGCATCCTCGATCGCCCGGTCCAGCAAGGTGAGTGCACCTGGAGTTCCCAGCTGGCTGAGGGTCTGCACCGAAGCCAGCCGCACGGCGGCGTCGGGATGGCCGATCACCTCCGTAAAGCCTGGCACAGCATGGTGCAGCTGCAGCCTTCCGCAGAGCGCCACGATGCCGAGTAGAGCCGGTGAGTCGGGCTGTCGAAGCAGGCGCTGCACCTCGGCGATGTTGCTGCTGGCCAGCTTATCGACGACGTCATCCTCCAGCATCTTGCGCAAGGGAGCGGAAGAAAGATTGGGAAGCCAGCTGACGAGCGGCTCCAGTGCCGTCGTCCGGAGCTCACGCAGCACGCCCGCAGCATCCTGATCGAGGCCCAGCCCGCTCGCCTCGTCAAGAGACTGCAGCATCTGCCCCACGATCGCAGGCTCGCTGAGCCTCCCCACGAAGCCGTCGAGGCGCTGCGTCTGCTCCAGACGGAGGTTGGTGGCTCGCTCCTTCAGGAGCTTGGATTCACGGAGCACCGAGGCCGCACTTCGGAAATCCCGGCTGGTGAGCAGGTTCGGGAAGAGCTGCTCGAGCACGCCGAGAACCTCGTCACGCACGCCGCCCTCCCCCTGAGTCTCCATGAGGTCGAACAGCACATTGAGGGCGCTTCCCCGAACGTCCCGCTGGTATTCCTCCTCCAGCTCCCGCGCGAGATAGCTGACTTCCTCTTCATCGAGGAAGTAGAGCGTGGAGTCGACGTCGTCGAGCTCGATGATGCCTTTCGGGCGCTCCTGAGCTTCCGCCGCGGCTGCGGCCCTGCGTTGCTCGGCGGTGAGGGAGCCGCCGGCCGTACCCGAAGGGCCCGGCAGCTCTCCCGCCCCTTCAGCGAAGAAGTCGATGAACCGGTACTTGATGTTCTCGAATTCCAGAGCCCAGAGGAGGGTGAGCAGATCGTCACCCGCATCTGCGGGTAGAAAGCGCGCCTGGTTGATCGTCGCGAGCAATCGCGGTAGCTCCTCCGTCTCAGCACCCTTGAAGAGGGTGAGCTCGCGCATACCGTCCTTGAACAGGCTCCACGCGACACTGTCGCTCTTATTGAGCTGGTGATAGACCACCTGCTCCTCCCACACCAGGTCGGTCTCCCCGATGTTGAGCACCAGCTCGTCGGTGGCCGCCCAGATGGGCCCGAAGGCAGTCCGCACATTCTGAATGGCACGCTGATAGATCGGATTGTTCGGCATGTACATCTGGAACGCACGGAGCGCCTTGACCATGGCCTGGATCAGCTCCGCCACGTGGGAGGCTGGAAGAAGGTGGGTCGAGGTCTCCGGCGTCGTCAAGCCTGGCCCCCGAGGAGGTCGGCCACGTGGGCGACGTCCTTGTCACCTCTTCCGCTCAGGCAGACGAGGACCACCTGATTGCGGGTCCACTTCCCAGCGGAACGCTGGATCCAGGCCAGTGCGTGGGCGGTCTCCAATGCGGGAATGATCCCTTCGAGACGGCAGAGGGACTGGAAGGCGTCGAGCGCCTCGGCGTCGGTAGCCGTTTCATAGGCCACCCGGCCCGTGTCTCGCAGATGGCTGTGCTCCGGACCGACCCCGGGGTAGTCCAGCCCCGCCGAGATCGAGTGGGCCGGAGAGACCTGGC
>JBDTUV010000259.1:0-4355 GCA_040007575.1 Gemmatimonadales bacterium | reverse complement strand
CCAAACTTGGTGACCCCTCCCTCGAAGAGCGTCCCGGGGGTGACGTTGCCGGTTGTCTTCAAGTTGTAGACCCCTCCGCCGCCGATCAGGTAGGGTCTGAACCGGCTTTCCTCGGAGGTCTTGAACTTGTAGACGATGTTTCCGGTGCCGATCAGCAGGCGGTTCTTGAGGTCTCCGGTCCCATCGACCTTGTACTGCTGGTACTGGCCATCGAACTGAATACCTACGGGGGATCCGTTGGGGACGAACGACACCGCGGCCAGACCATGCCACCCCATCTTGGACGCATCGTCAAAACTGCCCAAAGGAATGCCGAGGCCCCCACCCAACGCGAATTCAGCACCCTGCGCCCGAACAGCGGGTGCACTGAGCATCATTCCGAGCGCGACTGCTACAGCACCCTTAACTAGCCCTCTCATATTACACTCCTTCGTGGCGAGTGGTTTCAGACCATCTCGGTCGGTCGGGGGCAAGGTAAGTACTGCCTGAGGATAGTACCTGTGAGCCGGGTCACAATCAGCCTTCAGGCCCGGAATCCCCCTTCCCCCGCTTGCGCAGGATCAACCGCAGGATTAGCGAACCGAGGAGCACAACAATTGCAGCCCAAACCAGCCGCGAGTCGCCCAGGGCCATGCCAAGCAGCGCCAGGACGAAGCCGCAGAGAGCCAACCCCAGCCGAAGGTGGTTCACTCGCGAAGAAATCTGGCCACCGCTTCCCGAAAGTCCGCTGTACTCCTCGCAACGGCGTTGACCCTGGCACCCAGCTCAATCCCCTCGGCCAGGCCTTTCCCATCCAGCTCATAGAAGAGTCGCTTGGTGAGCGCCAGGGCCGACGCGCTCGTACCCACTAGGCGAGCAGCCAAGTCGGTGCCTTCGCGCTCGAGCTTCGCGTCCGGTACCACCCGGCTAGCGAGGCCAGCGACGAGTGCCTCGTCGGCCGTGAGAACCCGCCCGGTGAGGATCAGATCGAGGGCCATCTTCTCACCGGTGAGGCGCCGGAGCAGGGTGGTGACCATTGCAGGGACGAAGCCGCGCTGTATCTCGGGGTATCCCAGCTGGGCACTCTTCGAGGCGACCAGGAGATCGCATGCCGTCGCCAGGCCGGCGCCCCCCGCCAAGGCTCGGCCCTGCACCAGCGCAATCACCGGCTTGGGAAGCCTGCGGATCTCATGGAACAGGGTGCCGAGTCGAAGGGCAGACGCCGTGTTCTCGTCCTCGGACTTATCGGCCGAGGCAAGCAGCTCGTCCAGGTCGAGGCCGGCACAGAAGTCTTTCCCAGCCCCGCGGATCAACACCACCCGGACGCCGCTGTCGAGATCGGCCTGCGCCATTGCCTGGTGCAGCAGCTCGATCATTTCGGAGCTGAGGGCGTTCCGCTTGTCAGGGCGATTCAGCGTGATGCCGAAGACGCCGTTCTCGATGGACGTAAGTACGGGGGACGCAGTCATCTCGAGCCCGCAGCCTTCACCTGCCGGGCCAGCGCGGCAGGAACCGGGATTCCCATCCGAAGCAGCGCGGTGGAGTAGACCTTCCCCTGCGCATCGGTCTTGAGGGAGATGGTCCCACCTCCGTCGAGCGCACCGTGCAGCAGAAAGTTCAGCGCGTTGAGGTTGGGGAGCTCGAACCGCTCGACACCGGTCACCATCCCCTTGAAGTGCCTTGTCACACGTGGGACCGTAACCTCTTGCTTCAGCAGGGCATAGTACTCGGGCTCGAGTGCGATCAGGCCAACGTTGGCGGTGTCGCCTTTGTCTCCCGAGCGGGCGTGAGCGAGCCAGCGCAGCTGGAGGCGGACAGACTGTCGGGCGGTCGGGCGGTCGGTTTTCCGACCCTTCGGGCGTTTCGCGGCTCCTTGAGCCATTGACCTTCCCCTCAATCAAGTTTCCCGCTATAAGATGTCACCCCACCCCACCGCTGCGGACAGAGTTCCCGGGCCTCCACACAAAAGAACGCAGTGTTTCGGCGGGATCCTCTGTCCACAGCGTCCCCACCCCACAGGCAGATGACTCCTTACGGCAGCCCTTGTCAAGAATGGGTGGGCTGCCGCGGGGTGGAGCTGTGTCATGCAGTGAGGATTTCTACCCTTACGTAAGGCTCGACCTGCCTGCGATCGATGAGCGCCGGCCAGTACGCAACCACTTCTTCGACGGCTGGACGTCCGCCCGCAAAGCCGGTGACACTCGGTGGCCCGGTCAACACCAGCGGTGCGATCTCACGGGTGAATCGCTCCACCGGAGCACGCTCGCGCGCGCGAACACCGACCCGCAGCTGAATCTCGGGCGCGTCCGGATTCGGTGGCCCACTGAGTGTGCCGTGGGTGGCATCTGCTCCCACGAACTCGGTTAGGATCTGCTCGAACTCGAGTCCCAGGTCCTTCAAGCGCTCGCGAAGAATGCGATCGGCCGCCCGTGCCTTGTCGTAGGCATCGGGCCAGGAGTACACCAGAGTCCCGACCGCCTTGTAGCCGTAGAAGTAGGCGATGGAGACCTTGAGCATCGGAGTACGGGGCCCACCGCGGATTCCGCTGACGTGAACCCGATCGCGCCCCGACTGTTTCAGCTGAATCGTGGTAAAGTCGGCGACGCCGTCCGGGGTGATGTACGCCCGAGGATCTCCCATCTCGTACACCAGCTGCTCACTGACCGAGGCGACGGATACGACTCCTCCGGTCCCGGGATGTTTCGTCACCACGAAGCTGCCGTCGGGGGAGGCTTCGACAATGGGAAAACCCGGGTTGCCCAGCCCTTTCACCGAGCGCCAGTCCTTGAGAAGATTGCCGCCGGAGCATTGGGCACCACACTCGATGATGTGTCCCGCCACGGTGCCGGCGGCCACCTTGTCCCAGTCCTCGGTGGGCCAGCCGAACTCGTGGAAGATCGGACCGAGCGTGAGGCCCGTGTCCGTCACTCGACCGGTGATCACCACGTCGGCCCCACCCCGCAGCGCCTCGACGATCGGCCCCATCCCGAGGTAGGCGTTGGCAGAGAGCACCTGGTCCCGGATGTCTGCGAGCGGCCGCCCGGTCTCCATATTGCTCAACGGATGGCCGGCCGCGATCAGCTGGTCGAGGCGGTCGAGCAGATCGTCACCCGTTACCAGTCCCACTTTAAGCTTCCCGGATAGCCCCATCCGTCGGGCCACGTCGAGCACTGCTTCGGCGCAACCCCGCGGGTTCACCCCACCGGCGTTCGAGGTGACTTTGATCCCTTTCTCGACTATATCCGGAAGGATGCGTTCCATCAGTGAAACGAAATCACGGGCATACCCCGCCTTCGGGTCGCGCGATTTCTGCTTCTGCATGATGGACATGGTCACCTCGGCGAGGTAGTCCATCATCAAGTAATCGATCGCCCCACCCCGGACCTGGCGTACCGGCGCCTCGAGCCAGTCGCCCCAGAATCCCTGCCCTGCCGCCACCCTGACCACGCGACGGTTCATCGCGCGGCCGGCGGAAGTGGAAGGCTGCCTTCGCTGGTCCAGGTGTGCTCCGCGGCCCGGGCCACCAGGATGCCGAGCGGAAAGAATCCGTCTCCCAGTGGCCAGGGGCTCTGCGGCAGCGGAAAGACCACCGAGGCGTTCCGGCCCGGTGCAACGGTGACGGCAGCTTCCTTCACATCTCGGGGCTCGAGGGTGACGGCAGAGTCGGCGTACAGGCGGATTGCCGCTCGAAGCGTCCATTGCTGCTCGCTCCTGGGCTCGGCGAAGCCGGGAAAGAATCCCAGCTCCAGCCGCATGTCACCGTGACCCTCGGGAAGCGCCGCCTGGAGCCTTCCAAAGGCGTAGTTCTGTGGTTGCTTCTCGATCTGTCTTCCGGCCGAGTCGAACAGGGTGACGCCGAGGTCGGTGAACTTCTCCCACAGTGCCGGATCCATGGTAACGTCCACAACCACGCTCTTGGCCCAGGCGGGAGCCGTGAATGGGATCCGCCGGATGGCCGACCCGCGTGCCGTTACGGTCTCTACCCGCTCGCCGCCACCGAGCAGCATCGTCGCCTCCGCTCGTACCGGACTAGCAGTGGTATTGGACAGGGTGGCTACCGCATCATTTTCGTTGCGGACCAGGTGCAGCCGGAGAGGCGACTGAGTCACCTGCACGCCGGCATTGATTCCCTTAGGCGTCGGCGCCACCGCCACTGCCTCGTAGGTGCCCGTGACAACATCGCGCCCGTCCACCTGATAGACCGCTGCTCCGGCACCGCCGCCGATCGGACGCGCGCTTTCGTCGCGGTAGGGCATGCCGTCGGGCTCATGGAGGAAGGCGAGCCCCTTCTCCGCAGAACCCCTGCTAGAGACGCGGACCTCGAATGGGCGAGCGCTGTCGGCGCGGAAGAAGGTTCGCATCGCTCCACCCGACTC
>JBDTUV010000258.1:0-4385 GCA_040007575.1 Gemmatimonadales bacterium | reverse complement strand
CCTAGACTCTAGACCTTCCAATCATCTCGCATTCTTGTACATCAACTCCATCAGCTCATCATACATCGCTTCCGCCTTCTCCGGATCCCCCGAGCGGATCGCCTCTGTCGCGCAGTGCTTGAGGTGATTGTGCAGCAGGGCCCTGCCGGTGCCGCGTAGCGCCTCCTGCACCGACGAGAGCTGCATCAGTACATCGGCACAGTAACGTTCCTCCTCGATCATTTTCTGGAGCCCACGAACCTGACCTTCGATCCGTTTGAGCCGGCTTCCGATCGAGCGCTTGGCGTCAGGGTCGACTGCGAGTGCATGAGCGCCTTCACCCGGTCGAGCACCACAGGCGCACGGAGAGGTCGTTTCAGCCGGCATGGAGAGTCCCTGGTTCAACGGCGTTGTACCTTCTGAGCCTGAGGCTATTCGACACTACGCTGACCGAGCTTGCCGCCATCGCCGCCGCAGCCATTGCCGGGGTGAGTAGCAGACCGAAGGCGGGATAGAGCGCACCGGCGGCGATGGGAATACCGACAACATTATAGAAGAAGGCCCAGAAGAGATTCTGGCGGATCACCTGCATGGTCCGGCGTGACAGCGCGATCGCGTCCACCACTCCCAGCAGGTCGCTCCGCATCAGGACGATGTCCGCCGCCTCCACCGCCACGTCCACCCCCGTGCCCATCGCGATACCGATATCGGCCTGCGCCAGGGCCGGAGCGTCGTTCAGCCCGTCGCCCACAACAGCGACCGCCTTTCCCTGACTCTGGATCCGACGCACCTCCTCCAGCTTCTGCCCCGGCAACACTTCGGCGATCACCCGCTCCACGCCGACGGCCCTGGCCACCGCATCGGCAGTCCGGCGATTGTCGCCCGTGAGCAGGACAACCTCTAACCCCAGATGCTGGAGCCGGGCGACCGCGTGACGGCTCGTCGGTCTGATCGGGTCGGCCACGGCGATCAATGCGGCAGCCTGGCCGTCCACCGCCACGTAGACCGTCGTCTGCCCCTCCGCCGCTAGCTGATCGGCACGAGCGCGCAACGGCGCCGTATCGATGCCGAGCTCCAGCATCAGCGCAGCGTTTCCGACAGCCACGCGCCGGCCACGGATCATGCCGAGCACACCCTTGCCGGTCAGGGTCTCGAATTCCGTGACGTCGTCGAGCGGGACATCGAGCCGGGTGGCTTCGGCGACGATCGCTTCCGCCAAGGGGTGCTCGCTCAGGCGCTCTACGGAGGCAGCGAGGTGGAGCACCCCCGGCTGGTCGAGATCGGGTGAAGCGCCGTCAGCGAGCTGCACCAACCTGACCGCTGGACGGCCTTCGGTGACCGTGCCGGTCTTGTCGAAGATGACAACGTCGATGTGCCCGGTGTGCTCGAGGGACTCACCTCTCTTGATGAGAACGCCTCGCTCCGCCCCACGACCGGTGGAGACCATAACCGCCGTCGGTACCGCCAGACCCATCGCACAGGGGCAGGCTATGATCAGGACGGTGACGGCGGCTACGAGGCCGCGTAGGTAGGCGGGAGGAGGGCCGAAATCGAACCAGACCACAAATGTGGCAATCGCAATGGAGATCACGACCGGAACAAACACGCCAGAGATCCGATCGGCCAGCCGCTGGATCGGCGCCTTGGAGCCCTGAGCCTCCTGCACCAGGCGAATGATCTGGGAGAGCACGGTGTCCTGCCCTACCCGTGCAACTCGAAAATGGAAGGCGCCATTCCGGTTCAGCGTGGCGCCGATGACCCGGTCACCTGGACCCCGAGAGACCGGCACCGGCTCACCGGTGAGCATGGATTCGTCCACATAGCTGGTGCCTTGGAGAATCACGCCGTCCGCGGGGATCTTCTCTCCCGGGCGCACGACGACCTCATCGCCCTCTCGGAGCTGGTCCAGCGAGATCTCCGTTTCTCGGCCCTCGCGAACGACGCGTGCTCTCGAGGGCCGAAGGCCGATCAGCCGGCGGAGTGCTCCCGAGGTCCGTCCCTTGGCCCGTGACTCGAGCAGGTTGCCGAGCAGGACGAGGGCAATGATCCAGGTGACTGCCTCGTAGTAGACCTGAGGCTCGACGCCGCGGGCCGAAAGCCAGTCGTCCGCCAGCGTCACCGCCAGGCTGAAGAGGAAAGCGGCTCCAGTGCCGACGGCAATCAGGGTATTCATGTCGGCACTGTGGTGCCGGAACGCAGACCACGCGCGAGTGTAGAAGTGCCGTCCGGCCCACCCAACCACCGGCAGCGTGAGAGTCAGCAGCAGGTAGCGCCAGAGATCGGCTGGGACTCGATCGATCCAAGGCGCCAGCTGTCGCATCCCTCCGGCCAGCGGCATCATGAATCGCATCAGCGGGTCTGCCATCGAGCCGGGCACGAGCGCGGCGAGGGGTACGCTGAAGAGCATGGTGAGTACCGCCGCCACGATGCTGACGGCGAACTTGTGGCGAAGATCGGTGGTCTCCTGCTCGCGGACGAGATCCTGGGTGGCGAGCAGATCTTCGGCCGACTCGCCGTGTTTGGGTAGCTCCGCTCCGTAGCCGGTCGCTCGGATGGCATCGACCAGCCGCTCGGGGCTGGTGGTCACCGGGTCATAGTCGACCGTGGCCGAACCGGTCATGAGGTTGACGTTGGCTGAGGTCACGCCGGACGCCCGTTCCAGTGTCCGCTGCACCCTCGCGCTGCAGGCAGCGCAGGTCATGCCGGTCACCGGGATCGTGGCGGTGTCAGGGGTCATGCGCTTTTACTAAAGAAGAACCAGTAGTTCACCCACCCGATCGCCAGTGAGGCCAGTACCGTCACGACAACCTGTGCGGTCGTCACGCCCCCTCCTCGGCCCCGCCAACATCCGATGGCGCGGCGGTAGCGCTGTATCCCGCGTCGGCAATCAGGTTTTCAATTGCCGCCGGGTCGGTAGTCCGCTCGTCATAGGTGACAACTGCACGTCCGATTCGTAGAGACTCGAGCTGAACGCCAGGCTTCGAGGCGAGGGCGTCGGTGACGGCGTGCAGGCAGTGCGCGCAGCTCATGCCGGTGATGTGCAGAGTTAGTCTTCGCATTTGGAAATTCCTTGACTGAGTCAGGAGTCGGGAGTCAGGAGTCGGGGCTTGGAAGCCGGCACAGTTCGACTCTCACTGAAAGTTCCCTGACTCCTGGCTCCCGACTCCCGACTACATATAGATAGGGGGTGGGGGTATGTCAAGTGCTTGGATTTTATTGCGCTTCCGATGGCAGCAGCCTGCAAGAGACGCGGCAGGACGCCACCCGAGATGGACCCCGCTCCCCCGCGAAGCCCGGACCGCCTGCGCAAGTGTCTAGAGCGAAAATACTTGCGGGGTCTGGATGATGGGCATACGTCATGCCTATCCGCCCCGTATGGGCCTTGGTGCATCGACTGATTCGGCGGACGAACCACTCTCGACTCTGGGGAGTGAGCCACTCGTTCCCATCCTTCGAGCCACTGATGGTCAGGTCGATCCCCTGGACCTCGCCACCTGGCACCAGGCGTTGTCGAACACTGCGGCTGTCGAAGTCCCCCACGACCTGATGGGCCTGTGGCTCTATCCTTCACAAGGCGGAGTCGTGTTGTTGGGTCCTGCAGAGCTGGCCGCAGATGATCTCGCCGTCCCTGTGCCGTCACCCCATCTCAAGCCTGAACAGCTCTCGCTGGTCGAGGAGATCGTCCGCGATGCGGGATACGGCTCGGCTACCTGTCTCCCGATCCGATTCGGGAAGCGGGACGTCGCGCTGCTGCTGGTTGCCGATCTTCAGCCGGGGCGGTATGGGCCGGCCGAGCGGGTGCTGTTGCAGTGTGTGGCCCAGCGGGTGGCCCCGATGCTGGGGAGGATCGCGCGACAGTGGGCTCCAGTGGAGGCGTCCTCCTCGCGCCAGCAGGAGCGAATCGCCGGTTTGCTGCAAGCGGTAGCTCAAGCCAACCGCGATGCCGGCGCTCCCCAGCGGTTCCTTGCCGGAGTCGCGCGCGGACTGGCCCCGCTGCTGCCGCACGACCACATCGAGTTGCTCGTGGCAGACGCGTCCGGGGAGCAGTACTTCCGTCTCGGCGAGCATGCCGGAGGGCCGCTATGGAGCGATCCCTCTCAGGTGATCAGCCGGGAACACCTCGACATCGCCGCGATCTTCGACACCCAGACTAAACTATTGGTTTCCGATACCTACGAAGATGCGCGCTGGCCCCGGGGCTTTCTCACCGCGTCGGAATCGAATGGGGCGGATGTACGCTCCCTCGTCGGGGCGCGGATGGGACTCGGAGGCACTTCGCCGGGGTATCTCCTCGTGGGGAGCATCGGGCCCGAGCTCTATGGTGCCGACGACCTCGAGCTGCTGGTGCTGCTCGCCGGGCTGATCGCGCCGCAGGTCGGGAGCTTCCTGCGGTCGGTCGAGTCGCC
>JBDTUV010000257.1:0-4405 GCA_040007575.1 Gemmatimonadales bacterium | reverse complement strand
ATCGCCAGCGGAGTGACTCCCGATCGCGGACTCTACACGGCCGTGATCGCCGGGTTCATCATCTCGGCGCTGGGCGGCTCACGGGTGCAGATCGGGGGCCCGACCGGTGCGTTCGTCGTGATCGTCTACGGGATCGTCCAGAAGTACGGTGTCGATGGACTCATGGTTGCCACATTGATGGCCGGACTGCTTCTGATCGCCCTGGGTCTGGCCCGGGTGGGAGGCGCCATCAAGTTCATCCCCTTTCCGGTCGTCACCGGTTTCACCAGCGCCATCGCGACCATTCTTACGGTCCAGCAGCTACGGGACCTACTGGGCCTTCGCCTGCAATCCGCTCCACCGGAGGTGATCGAGCGCCTTCTGGTCTACGCCCACAACCTCAGGACCATCAATCCCTACGCGGTTGCCATCTCCGCCGGCACTCTCCTCATCATGGTGCTCTGGCCCCGGGTCGGGCGTAAGATTCCCGGGCCCTTCATCGCCCTGATCGTGATGACAGCTGCCGTCCAGCTGCTGCACCTGCCGGTGGAGACCATCGGCTCGCGGTTTGGTGAGATCCAGGTGGGTTTTCCCCGGATCACATTACCTTCGACCTCTCTGGCGGAGATCCGCGAGCTCGTCGGGCCCGCTCTGGCCATTGCGGCGCTGGGCGCCATCGAGTCGCTGCTGTCTGCGGTCGTAGCAGACGGGATGATCGGAGGACGTCATCGCTCCAACATGGAGCTGGTCGCACAGGGAGTCGCCAACATTGCCTCCCCTCTGTTCGGCGGCATGCCGGCCACGGGAGCGATCGCCCGAACTGCCACCAACGTCAAGAGCGGAGGCCGGACGCCCGTCGCCGGAATGGTGCACGCCCTCACGCTTCTGGTGATTACACTGTTCCTGGGGCACTGGGCTGCGCTGATTCCCCTGGCGACGCTCGCCGCCATCGTGCTCTGGGTGGCATACCGCATGGCGGAATGGCGGGTCTTTCGGAACGAGCTGAGCGCGCCCAAGAGCGACGCGATCGTAATGTTGGTGACTTTCCTGCTCACCTTACTGGTGGACCTGACCGTGGGAATCGGGGTGGGGATGGTGCTGGCGGCGTTCCTCTTCATGAAGCGGATGGCCGAGGTGACCAACGTGACACTGGTCTCCCGCGAGCTCCCGGACTCGGGACCGAGCGCGGATCACTCTGGCGCTATCTATCGCCGGAACATTCCTCCGGGCGTGGAGGTGTATGAGATCAACGGGCCCTTCTTCTTCGGGGCTGCCGAAAAGTTCAAGGACACGCTGAGCGAGGTCTCGAAGAAGCCCAAGGTTCTGATCATCCGCATGCGCCATGTGCCGGCCATCGACTCCACGGCAATGCACGCGCTCCGCGACCTCGTTAGACGTACCCGAGGGGACGGCACGGTGGTGCTCTTTTCGGAAGTGAACCCTCAACCGATGGTAGCGCTGGAGCGGTCAGGGCTGCTGCATGAGATTGGCCAGGAGAACCTGTTCCATGACATCGATGAGGCATTAGAGGCAGCGAAGTCCCACGTGGCCATCGGTCCGGAGCCCTCGCCTTCACGAGTGTCGGCATAATGCACCTGCAGCAGCTGCTCATCCGATATGGCCTGCTCGCGGTGCTGCTGGGGTCGGCGGTGGAGGGCGACTTCACC
The DNA here is from genome assembly GCA_040007575.1 of Gemmatimonadales bacterium. GTDB lineage: Bacteria > Gemmatimonadota > Gemmatimonadetes > Gemmatimonadales > GWC2-71-9 > CAVVWJ01. The sequence continues at coordinate 2,759 of JBDTUV010000257.1, read as the reverse complement.
CTGCTGCTCTCCGGCGTCGTGGCCCACTTGGGGATTTTCACTTTTCCCCTGGCGGTCGGGGCCGGAGCGCTCGGCAGTCTGATGGGCGACATCGCGTGGTACAGTCTGGGGCGCTTTCGCGGGCCACGATTTCGGGAGGGCCGGTTCTATCGCCGGGTGGGACCCACCGTCGAACGACTGGCGAAGCAGCTGGGCCCGTGGCAGCTGGTGGCGGCTCGCTTCGTGTATGGGACAAAGAGCGCCAGCATGATCTTCTGGGGACTCCACGGTTTGTCGTTTCGCCGCTTCCTCCTCATCGATTGCATCGGTTGCCTGCTCGGCTCGCTGGTGTTCACCAGCCTGGGCTTCCTGCTGAGTGGGAGCGCGATCGCCATTCTGGGTCACGTCAAGCGGGTCGAGCTGTGGCTGCTGGGCGGGGCCATCGCCGCGGTGCTGATCGTCTTCCTCATCGACAAGACCGCAAAGCACGAGCTGCATATCGACGAGAAGAAGGAATAGACCGTCCGTGGGCGGCCGGCCGGTAGAATCAATGCCGCCGTTGGGCTGCTCGCTGGGGGTAGACGAAGATGCAGGTCAGGATGAACATGAGAAGCACGGCCGACGCCAGATAGCGACTGAGCGCTAAACCGCCCGCGTTGACCGGCTTATCCAGAAAATCTCCCACCACCGCGCCGAGTGGCCGGGTAAGAACGAACGCGGCCCAGAACAGGACCGTTCTTGAGATCCTGGTCCACAGGTATGCGGCGATGACCATCGCCAGGAGTCCGCCGAATATGACCGCGGCCCCTACATAACCGAGGCCTGCGCTATCGGCGGTCCAATCCCCCAGGGCGGTACCCAGCGTCTGGGAGAACATGATGGTGAGCCAATAGAACAGCTCAGCTTTCGGAGTGCTCACCGTTTCGACCGCAATCGAGCCCAGCGTGCGATACCAGGCGAAAAGGGCGATCAAGAGGAGGGTAAGCAGCAGCGCCGCTCCGCCGGCGTAACCCACACCCAGAGAGCGATCCGTAAAGTCGGCCAGCGTCGTGCCCACGGTCGTCGAGGCAATGATCGTGGTCCAGTACAGGAGCGGGTGAAACTGCTTCGCCCTGATCTGAAGAATGACGGCGCCGATGAAGATCGCCGCGAATATCCCCGTGCTCACCAGGTATCCAAGATTCATCGACATCGACAGCGCATCACCGGCGGTTTCCCCCAGCGTGGTGGCCGCGATCTTGATGATCCAGAAAACGAGAGTGACCTCCGGAACCTTGCTCGAGTCCTGCATCTCTGTGGTGTTCAATGGCTCCTCGGCTCCACCAATCGTCGCTTTCTTCAAGACCCAGGTTCAGATTATGCCAGTCGTGATTGGAAGGCTAGACCGCTCCCCTGATTGGGGAGGGTACCTTCCCGCGGCGCTCCCGGGTCCGGCGCGGGCCGAGTTCTGGGTGACCGATTCCTCATCGAGGGGCTGATGCCGAGGCTATTGATCCTTCTGCTCTTCGCCACCGCCTGCGCGTCGGAGTCGGCCCGCAAGGCGCCCCCACCGAACCTTGGCGTGCCTGCCTGGGCAGGGGATGTGATCTGGTATCAGATCTTCGTCGAGCGCTTTCGCAATGGCGACCCGTCCAACGATCCGACCGTACACGACATCGAGGGAGTGACCGACGAGCCGCCGCCCGCCCGCTGGCGGCCGACGCCGTGGTCGCAGGACTGGTACCGGCAGGAGCCATGGGCCAGGGCCAGCGGAAAGGACTTCTACGCAACGGTGCAGTCCCGCCGCTACGGCGGCGACCTGCAAGGTGTAATGGACCGGCTGGACTATCTCCAGGACCTCGGCGTCACCGCCCTCTTTCTCAATCCGATCAACGACGCCCCCTCGCTGCACAAGTACGACGCTCGCAACTACCGCCACATCGATCGAAACTTCGGCCCCGACCCCCGTGGCGACGAAGCCCTGATGGCGTCGGAAGACCCGACCGATCCGGGGACCTGGAAGTGGACGGCGGCCGACAGCCTCTTTCTCGCGCTCATCCGTGAGGTCCACCGCCGCGGCATGCGTATCATCGTGGACTACTCCTGGAATCACACCGGGATCAGCTTCTGGGCCTGGAAGGACGTACTCGCGAAACAGCGTGCGTCGCGGTTCGCCGACTGGTACGCGATCGAGCGCTTCGACGACCCGGCCACGCCGGACACGAACGAGTTCCGCTACCGCGGATGGGTGGGGGTGCCGTGGTTACCGGAATGGAAGAAGGTCGGCCGGCCGGCGGGGAAGACGCACGGCCCGATCGAGGGCAACCTCGTGCCCGGGGTCCGGGACCTGGTGTTCAGCGTCACCCGGCGCTGGCTGGACCCCAATGGCGACGGTGATCACTCCGATGGGGTAGACGGCTTCCGCCTGGACGTGGCCGAGATGGTGCCGCTCGGCTTCTGGCGAGACTACCGGCGCTTTGTCCGGAGCGTCAACCCCGAGGCCTACCTGGTGGGCGAGGTGTGGTGGGAGAAATGGCCGGACAGCATCTGGGACCCGGCGCCGTGGCTCAAGGGTGATGTATTCGACGCCGTGATGAACTACAGGTGGTTCATGCCTACGCGCGGCTTCTTTGCGCACGCGCCGCCGGTCGTCAGTGCCACGGCGTACGCGGCAAGCCTGGACTCGCTGGCCAGGGGCATCGAGCCGGCGCACTTCAAGGTGATGATGAACCTGACGGCCAGCCACGACACCCCGCGCTTCGGGACTTCGATCTATAACCCGGGCCGCTACAAGTACCACA
>JBDTUV010000256.1:0-4434 GCA_040007575.1 Gemmatimonadales bacterium | reverse complement strand
CCTGACCCGGGAGAAGCAAGACGACCTGCTCCACTACCAAGCGCGCATGAGCGAGGAGGTATTCATGGCCCGCGCCTCCCGACGGGTGGTCGAAGGGATTCTCTCGCTCGGCATGGAGGCCGTGGCAGCCTCGTTCGTGGACGTACTGGCGGAGGGAAGTCCCGAGCAGCTTGCCGAGCTCGGGCGGCTGGTGCAGGCACGACTCAAGGATCAAGGTCGCCAGTGAATCGCGGCAGCCTGGGCGACGTGACGGCCGCGCTGACTCTTCGGGAGCAGTCTCACCGCAGGGCTGTGCTGTGGGCGATCGCCTCGCTGTTAATCCTGAGTACCAGCCCAGTCTTCGCTCACCACCTTGCAATCGGCGCGCAGTCACTTCTGGGAGGCGTGGATCACCTGGGCGCGTTCTGTCTCACGGCGTTGCACCTGCTCCTCGCCCCTGTGCACTACGGTTTTCACCTGGTTCTGGCAGTGGGCCTCGTATACGCGGTATGGGACCGCTGGCGCGCCTGGCGTGCAGGCGCTCGGGCGATTGCTCCACTGGACGTGGCGTTGCCAATCCGGGGAGATCCGTTCTGGAAAGCGGCCCAGGTGGCTGGCGTCGAGCCTCGCCGACTTCGGCTGGTCGATGGGCTGCCCAGTCCGGCGCTGACCATTGGGAGCGTACGTCCGCTGATTTACGTTGCCCGGGAGCTAGCCGCCGAGCTGACACCGGACGAGTTGGCCGCGGTGCTCGCCCACGAGACTGCGCATGTCATGCGGCGTGATCCACTCCGCCTCTCACTCCTGCGATTTCTGGCTTGCACGCTCTTCTGGATTCCCGCCTTGCGGCGCCTGGCAGACGACATGGCCGACGAAGCAGAGATCCTCGCCGATGACAGGGCCTCGCGCGGGCGGCCCCTGGTACTCGCCACGGCCATTCTGACCCTGGCCCAGCGCCGTTCTCCAGAGCCTCCTTCCGATGAAGCTGCTGCATTTGTGGGCTTCTACCGCGCCGACCTGCTCGACCGCCGTATTCGACGTTTGGCTGGCCAGCCAGTTGCCGCACGGAGTCATCTTACGCGCCGCTCCGTACTGGGAGCCCTGGCAGCGCTTTCGTTGGCGTGGGTATCCGGCGTCGTCATGGCACACCCGCTGCCCACGGCCATGACGGCACACCCAGAGGCTCACTGCGATCATCAGGGTGAATCGCCCCTCCGTCACCTGTTCTGCCTAGGAGAGCCGTTCGCACCGCTGGCTCACACCTGCCCCCATGGTAGCGGGCATTCGCACGCCTAGGCCCCCTGCCCACGGTGGTCCGCTGCGCTAAAAATCTCCAAGGTCCCTATTCTGCATTGGTCACCCCCGCCCGCTTGATGCCGGACCTCCGCTGACGCGTATACGGAAACGGCCCTGGCGCCTCCAGTCCTGCCACCCTATTTTACGGTGCATAAAATTGTCGGTCGCATTGCCCCCCACTTGGGTGTGGTCGAAGCAGGTGGATCGACCGTACCGAGGAGAGCTCAAGGATGAAGTGGAAAGTGGTTGCTGCCGGCTTCGTGGCCCTCTTCTGGACGGCGCATCCAGCCGTGGCGCAGACCGATTTCTATAACACCGACAAGGGCCGGCCAATCGAGATCGAAGACGCCTACCCGACTGAGCGCTACGCCTTCGAGGCCCAGCTGGCCCCGGTACGGCTCGAGCGAGCCGACGGCGGGATTTACAGCTGGGGTGTCGAACCCGAGCTGACGTATGGCCTCTTTCCGCGGACGCATCTCGAGGTCGGGCTCCCGCTGGCCTTCATCGACCAAGGTCCGCTGGGACGCCGCTCGGGGCTCGCTGGGATCGACGTCTCGGTGTTGCACAACCTGAATGTGGAAACTGCGTCGCTGCCGGCCTTCGGCATTCTCGGCGAGGTGCTGCTGCCCGTCGGGGGCCTCGCGCCGGAGCGTACCTACTTCTCGGTCAAGGGAATCGCTACGCGGACCTACAGCTGGGCGCGCTTTCACCTGAACGGACAGTACACCTTCGGGAGCCAAGCGGGCACTGTCGGGACCAGCTCCGTACAGGTGCTCTCGCGCTGGATGGCGGGCATCGCCGTGGACAAGACCTACCCCCTGCGCTCCATGCTCGTCACGGCAGATCTATTCGTGCGTCAGCCGCTTCCCACCACCGAGGACGTCGAGCTCAACGCAGGCGCGGGCCTCCGGTACCAGCTGAGTCCCCGCTTTGCCGTTGATGCTGGCCTGGGACGCCGGTTGACCGGCGCCGACCAGGGTTGGTTCGTGACCTTCGGTAGCGCCTTCGCGTTCGGGATCCGAGGACTTATTCCGGTCCCCCGGCAGTAATCTCGCGCCTATAGCCGCACGGCGAACTTGGAGCAGAGGAGCAATCTCATGCAAATCGTTTTCCCCGCGGGACGCACCGGTAGGCGGGTCCTTGCCCTCGCGGTCCTGTCGGCAGTGATGGTCGCGGAGCCGGCCGCGGCCCAGTGGTCCCAGGTGGCGGATCAGTTCTACCTCCCGGCCTCGCACAACTGGGCCTTTCGACACGGCTACCCCGGGGCGGACCGGCTCTTCAACGCCTTCGACTACGGGCACGCCATCCTTTACGAGAAGCTCTACACCAAGCCCAACGCGCCGGTCTCGGAGCTCGAAGACAAGGAATACAACTTCATCACCCGCGAACTCCTGGTGCACCCGCCGCGGGTTCCGCTGGAGGAGGGCGCGATTGAGGTCGCCTACGCGAAGCTCGTCCCCGAGGCCAGGGCGATGTTCGATTGGGCCCACTTGCTCCACCGTCAGATCTACGATGTATGGGCCGATGAGCGGATTCCACCCGCTGGGAAGGACGCCCGTGTCGCCGAGCTGGTCCGGTACTATAAGACCCGCAAGGACCTCGCCTTCAGCTCGCTGCCGAAGACGATGGAGCTGATGGAAGGTCAACCCTATTCGCTCGCGTTCCGGCAGAAGTATCCCAAGTTCAACGGCCTGATCTGGGCGTACCACTGGCTGCAGGTGGGCCTCTACGAACCGCTCGTCACCGGCACGTCGGTCGACGAGCGGCAGACCGGGGTGACAGCGGCCGTCGCGCGGTTCCGCCAGATGCTGACGAATCCGCCACGCAGCATGCCCTACATCATGCCGATGACCGCGGCCGTCGCCCCCACCTTCGCGGCGCGCTACCCTGAGGCGGCCATCATCTTCGACAACCTGCACTCGATGCACGACGTCGTGTCGGACATCCTGGCCTCCCCCCAGGTGCCGAAGAAGCAGAAACGAGCGGAGATCCTCAAGGCGGCCGCGAGGTACCGCGACGCCACCTCGTTCGTGATGACGCCGGACGAGTGGCGGCAGATGGCGCAGATGATGGGAGTCAACAACATGGGCGGGCCGGCGGTTGGGTTCCTCGCGATGTTGCCCACCCCCTCTGTGGCCCTCGGCGCCTCTATGGTCGGCATGGGTCCCGGCGCGATGGGCGGCAAGATGGAAGACATGCCGGGGATGGACCACGGAAAGATGAGCGGGACGGCGGACACCATGTCAGGCATGGCCCAGGCCGGCACGGCCGGCATGAAGGACTCGATGGCTGCGATGAGGCCCGGTGCGATGAGTGGGCAGATGGGTGACCAGCACATGCGCCAGATGATGCAGATGCACCAGCGCATGATGGCCGACCCAATCATCAGGAAGCGGATGATGGCGGACACCACTATGCGGCGCATGATGAGTGAAATGATGCAGCAGGTGCCGGCGGAGCATCGCGACTCCATGAAGCAGATGATGAGGCCACTCAAGCCCCCAGTCCCGAAGCCTGCCACGAAAAAGCAGCCGATGGATTCGATGCCTGGTATGGACCATGGCCAGATGCCGGGGATGGAAAAGCGCTGATGCGTGCTGGGACATCCCTCTTAGCCGCCATCCTGGTCGGGTTGTGCGGGCAGTACGGTGCGGCCGCCGCCCAGCAGACCTCCGCTCCGGCCCGAGCCGACCGGCCCCTTGCTCTCCTGGAGGCGATGAATCGGGCCCTTACCAGCAACCTGGAGCTCCGGGTCAGCAGGGCAGACACCGGTTTCGCCCAGGCTGAGCTGGTCGGCTCCCGCCTGCGCCCCAATCCCAGCCTGGCGGTGGAGTACCTGACCACGGGCGACGGGAGGGTTTCCCTGACACAGGACCTCCAGCTCTGGGGGGTGCGGGGCTACCGCATCCGAGCGGCGAGGCTCGGCCAGGAGCGGGCCCGTTACAGTGCGGAGGACGCGGCCCGGCTGGTCCGGCGGGACGTCGCCCGGATCTACCGCGAGCTCGTCTTCCAGCAGGAGCGGATGGCGCTCCTCGATTCGTTGGCGCGGGTGAACCAGCGTATCAGCCGAGTGGCCCAGGCCGCCTTCGAGCAGGGACTCGGATCCGAGCTGGACAGCCGTCTCAGCTATACCACCTACCAGCAGTCGTTGCTCGACCG
>JBDTUV010000255.1:0-4464 GCA_040007575.1 Gemmatimonadales bacterium | reverse complement strand
AAGTTGCAGGCCTCACGGCTCCAGCCATCACAGCCCAGTTGTGGCCCGCGAAATCCACAAGGATGCTCCCCAATCAGCCCCCGATGTCTCAGGCCTTACACCGTCACGCTCTCGGCATATTCCCCCACCGTTCTCAGCTTCAGAGGGAATGTCTCAAGCGCGGCGGTCATGTCAATCGCCGTGGCACTGGCATAACCAAGCATCAGACCGATAAAAGATTTCTGCATCGGGTCGGTCGCCGCAGCTAGCTGGCTTTGCAGCGCATCGACGGGGGCGTGCGTCAGCTCGAAGGCCTTGCCGCCTACCTTTTCGAAGATCTTGACCACGTTGTGGGGACTAATCTTTTCCGGCCCGCCCAGATCCAGGATGGTGTTCCTGGCCGCCGGCTTGTCCAAGCTGGCAACGGCGAATTGGGCGACGTCCAGAAACGAGATCCAACTGATGGCATTCTCCCCCGTTCCGTAGAGGGCAGCCTTGAAGTTGGCGTGATCGAAGCCCACGGCCGGGCTCAGCCAGACCTCGGTGAAATAGGTCGGTCGCAGAATGGTGTACGTCAGCCCGCTGTCGCGCAGGCGCGCTTCCACGGCACGCTTGGCATCCTGCAGTGGGAACGAGGACCCCATCGGTGGGAAGGACGTGTACACGAACTGCTGTACACCCGTTTCGCGGGCCACATCTATGAGGCTCAAGCAGCCGTCCTGGTCGGTGCTTTGCGGCGTGTTGTCGCCCGGCGTGTAAGCGAAGGGCATGGCCGAGGCGGTGCTGATGACAGCGTTCACGCCCTGGCAGGCGGCCTTGAGCGAGACACGATCGCGCAGGTCGCCCTGCACGACGGTTGCACCCAGGCGCGTGAGTTTCTCCACTTTCGCCGGATCGGAGGACGCACGAACAAACGCCTTGACCGGTTTGTGGGACGCTGCGAGCAAGCGGCAGATCTCCATGCCCACCATGCCGGTCGCCCCGACGATGAGGTTCACGGATCCCTCGCTTTCTGCCGTTCATGATGAGATCTTCGACCGGAGCTCCAACGGAAGTGCCGGGACCGGCTCGCGATGGGACTTTGGCATCGAGCTCCAGACCTAGAGCCACGAGACTGACGATGGTTATGACGAAAACCACCGCCCCTGTCGCAAGATCCTAAGCGCTTGGCTTCCCGACGTTGCGGCTCTCACCACTGACTCCTCACTGCGGGCTGGCCCTTTCTCACATCCTGGGTAGTGGCTTGCCCTTGTAGTAGTCGGACACCAGCTTGAGGTTCTGCTTGTGCACGTCGCGGTAGGGCTCGAACATGTGGACCCACCCCTTGGCGAGTGACGGGCCTACGTAGTCCTCCATCGTTCCGTCGAGGTAGTTCTTGTCGTGCGACCGGGTCACCATCTTGGTGATGTAGTCGCTGGTGGCGTCGATGAAGGTCTTGGTGTAGCCTCCGTTCATGATGACCTTGGGGTCGCCGTGGTTGGGGTAGATCTTCGCGACGTCCCACCCGCGCATCGTCCGCAGGTTCTTCACATGCTCCGGCAGACCCCCCGGCTCCACCATGTAGGTCAGCACGTCCTCCAGCGCGTCGCCACAGAGCAGGGTCTTCTCCGCCGGCAGGTAGAGGACGTTGGTGTCTTTGCTGTGGATGTTGATGCGGCGCATCTCGACCCTGATGTCACCGACATACAAATCGAGGCGGTCGGCGAAGGTGATGGTGGGCAGGATGAGGGGCTTGATCGGCGGGGGGCCCCAGGCGGTGCCGGCCTCGATCGCGCTCTTCTCCGCCGCCAGCGAATCGCGGGTGGCCGCGGTCGAAATGACGTCGGCGTCGGGGTAGGCCGCGTTGCCTCCGACGTGGTCCAGATGCCAGTGGCTGTAGACCACTGTGAAACGCTTGATGCCCATCTTTTCCAGGTACTCGCGGGCCCACTGTGCCTGCTCCGGGGCGGTGAAGGTGTCGTACACCAGGGCGCGGTCGCCCTGGTGGATGACGTAGGTGCCAACGCCCAACTTCATCGCGGCGTCGTCTTTCCAGTTCCACTCCTTCATGAAGCGCTTGCCGGTCGAATCGCGCCCGTCGTAGAAGTAGAGCAGGTGATCGTTCAGCGGCTTCACGGTCAGGGGATGCAGGGGCGCGGCGCCCTCCGTGCCGGCGGGGACCTTCGTCTCCGGAGCCGGTTGGGGCTTGCAACCCAGGGCCAGGCCGCCGAGCAGGCCTAAGAGCAGCGGGTGAATGCGGAGTGACCGGAAGACAGGCATGGTCTCATCTCCCAACGGCTGAGTGGTGCTACACCGGCGCCGGGTGAGGGTCGAGTCCTCGGCCGGCAGCGTCGGAGCTGGGAGTATACTTCTCGCGCCCACGCTCGGTGAGGGGCGAGAGGCCACGAAGGATGTGAAGAAGGATGTGAATAAGAAAAGCCCGGCCGCTGTGGCCGGGCCTTCTCATTCGTAGTTCTCGCCCGAAGATCAGGCAGGCGCGAGGAAGAAGTTGACCGGGACCAGCATCTGATCGAAGGAGGTGAATGCCTGCCCCGACAGATCGAAGATGCCCCGCAACGCAGTCGCATCCTCGTCGGTGATCGGAAGGCCGTCGGCACCGGTGATCACCGGCTCGGCTGTGCCGGTCACGGTGATGGTGGCCAACGTCGTGCTGCCGTTACGGACGGTGAGGGTGCCGCCGTCCACGGTGAACTGACCGATCATCGACAGCGTGCCGTTGGGACCGCTCATGCTGAGGTTGATGTTGATAGTCGGATTCTGGGTATCCAGGTTGGTGGCACCCAGCGTCAAGTCGATGGAGACATCGCGCTGGGGCACATCCAGGCTGTAGACCAGCGTGAGAGCGCCGGCGCTGGTCACGGTGGTTCTGAGGTTGAGGTTGGCCCGGTAGGTCCCGTCGGTCACGAATCCAACCACGGTGATCCTCCCGGTCAGGCTGTTGGCGCTCGCCGTGTAGTCGATGTAGGTGGTGCTCCCGGATACCACCTGCACTCGAGCCGACTGGGTGCTGGTCCCGCTCAAGTCGGTGATGTCCACGTAGCCGGTCTCGACCACCGGCTCGACCGGCAGGGCGGTCACCGGATCCACGGCATACAGCAGGAAACGGACTCCGTTGGCCGGCGCCCCGGTCCGCACACCCGCGGCGTAGGCCCCGCCGCTGTACTCGAAGGTCGTCCCGGCAATCCCGGCCGGGATCGCGGCGCTCACCACACCGAAGCTCGCGTTCGCCGGCGGTAGGAGACGAGCCAGCCGCTCTGCGCTCCGCATCGCCGCCGCGCGCATTCCCGCGGCGCCGCGCGCCCTGATATCCAGCGCCGCCGCGGACGACGAGACTAGTGGCGCACCATAGGCTGCGTCGAACAGAAAGCTCAGGGCCTGAAAATCGGCCATGGTGGACGTGCCGAAGGCGGCATTGACCGCTGCGACGTCGGCCGTGGTGCCGGCCGGGTTGAACGGCACATCGGGGCTGGAGTCGCCGCAGCCGGTGAGGGTGATGGATACGGCGGCCAACAGGGTCACAGAACGCTTCGCGTATTGCAGGACGCGCATAGCCATGGTCTCCATCTCCTGGTGCCCGCGAGCGCGGCCCTGCGGTAGAGCCGCCGGCTGCGGGCCGGTAAATGCCTGGGGGTATGCAGCTTCGGGGAATTCCGCCGCCGGGGCGGGACCGACACCGGCGGTTTCCGGAGGTGGGTGTTCGCAACCGTTATGCCATAGCCTCTACCCTTTCGGCTCTACCGGCAGGCCCTCCTTCTGCCAGGCCTCCCAGCCGCCCACCAGCGCACGCGCCTTGGGCCAGCCTGCCGCTCGAAGCTCTCGCGCCACCCGGGCGCTTGTCGCTTCATCCTTTCAAGCACAGTAGAGAACTATCGTCGCCCGCCGGTCGAGCCCCAGCTCGCGGGCCCGGCCCACCGCGCCGTCCGGCGGGAGCCGGATGGCGCCCGTGGCCTTGATGTCGTCCGCCTGGTAGCTCCGATCGGTGCGGACATCGGCCAGGAACACCGGCTCGCCCGCGGCCCGGAGCTGCTTCATCTCATCGATGGTGATCCGTTCGGCAACCCCGGCGTCGGGCTCGGGCTCGGTGGTCACCCGGGCCTCGGTCGCCTGCGCCGTCCCGCCGCTGCTGCCTTCGGTCTTCCGGAGGAACACGGCGATCGCGGTGCCGTGGATGGCGACCGAGAGCAGGACGACGAGACAGGTAATCATGAACAGCCGGTCGCTTCCCGGCACCCCGGCGAACACCGGCAGCAGGATCAGCAGCAGCGAGCTCAGCCCTCGAGGCCCGCCGATCCAGGCGACGATCTTCCGAGTGCGCGGGTCGATCCCCTCTCCCGCGAGTACCGGCAGCAGCACCGCGGTCCGCATGACCAGCGCAATCAGCCCGAAGAGGAGGGTGCGCCCGTCCGCCACCGTGAAGCCGGTCCAGATGAGCCAGGCGCCGAAGGCGACGAAGGTGAACAGCAGGAACATCTCGGCGGTGGCCTG
>JBDTUV010000254.1:0-4507 GCA_040007575.1 Gemmatimonadales bacterium | reverse complement strand
GCGCTCTGCGTCGGCACCACGCTGATCATCAAGAGCGGCAAGGCGCGCTACGCCTGGGTGACCTTGCTGCCGCTCACCTGGCTCCTGGCCGCGACATTGACCGCCGGCTGGCAGAAGGTGTTTGCGGACGACCCGCGCCTGGGCTTCCTGGCCCACGCGGCCCAAACCGCGGAGCGGGTGGCGAGCGGGGCGATGAGCGGCTCGCTCGGCGCCCGCCTGATCTTCAACGACCGTATGGATGCCGTGGTGACGGTGGTATTCATGGTGGTCACCGTCCTCGTATTGCTGGCCTCCGCCCGAGAATGGGTCCTGATCCTGACCCGCAGGAAACCCGCCCGGGCCCAGGAGTCCCCCTTTGTGGAGACGGCATATGCGGGATAGAGGCGGGACAGCGGGACAGCGGGGCAGCGGGGCGGTAAGCTCCATCGGGCGGATCGGCTCCGTCCTCAGACGTATTGCCGGGATGCCGGATTACGCGGCCCATCTCGAGCACCTGCGCCGCGTTCATCCCGAGAAGCCGATCCCATCCGAGCGCGAGTTCTACGAGGAGTTCGTTCGCAACCGGTACCAGGACGGCCCTACTCGCTGTTGCTGAATCGGGGCTCGCATGATTGACAGCCCCTGTACCGCGCCGTAGCCTATCCGAACTGCCTCTCAATCTTCAGTACTCATCCCCCGCCCAACGGAGGCTCGAATGAAACGCTCTTTCACCCAGCCATACACCTGGCTGATCGCATGCGGGGTGGTCTCGCTGCTTGCGGGCTGCAACCGACCCAAGACCGACAGTGCGCGCGAGACCGGGGCCGTCGGCAGCGAGGATAGCGGCAAGGTTGCATCGGGAGCGAAGGTACCTGTCACCACCAAGTCAGAGGAAGCAAGGAAGCTCTACCGCGAGGGCCAGGTACTCTTCGATCAGATCCGGTTCCACGATGCCCACCAGAAGTTTCAGCAGGCAGCGGCGAAGGACCCCGAATTTGCAATGGCTCACTACCAGCTGGCGACAACTTCTCCCTCGAACAAAGAGGTTGTGGCACACACCAAAGAGGCAGTTGCGCTGGCAGGAAAGGCCTCGGAAGGCGAGCGGCTGGCGATCCTAGGCCTTCAGGCCGGCGTCAACGGCGACCCTGCCAAGGCGCTCGAGTATGCCAAGGAAGCGGTCAAGAAATACCCGGATGACGAGCGTGCCCGCCAGAACCTCGCCTTTGCCTATTCGACTCAGCAGGATAACGAAAAGGCGGTGGACGAGCTCAACAAGGCCATAGAGATCAATCCCAACTTCGCAACCGCCTACAACTCGCTCGGGTATGCCTATCGCCTCGTCGACAAGAATGCGGACGCCGAGAAGGCCTTCAAGAAGTACATCGAGCTCGTCCCCAACGATCCGAACCCGTACGACTCGTACGCGGAGCTGCTCATGAGGCTCGGACGATTCGACGAGTCCATTGCGCAGTATCGGAAGGCGTTGGCTCTTGATCCTCACTTCATCGGTTCCCACGCTGGCATCGCCGGCGACCTGATGTATCAGGGGAAGCACGGCCAGGCAATCGCGGAGGCGCAGAAGCTGGAAGGCGCCGCCCGAGATGACGGGGAGCGCCGGTTCGGCATGTTCACGCAGACGGTGATCTATGCAGACCAGGGTAGGACCGACCAGGCACTGAGGCAAATGGAGAAGCAGTACGCGTTCGACTCGAAGGGCGGGGATCAAGCCCAGGTGGCGGGCGATGCCGAGGTGATCGGCGACATTCTGCTGGACGCTGGCAAGCCAGATCAGGCGCTGAAGCGTTACCAACAGGCAGTGGACCTCCGAATGAATTCCGGTCTGTCACCGGAAGCCAAAGAGGACGCAACGCTTGCCCAGCATTACGACCTGGCACGGGTCGCGCTGGCCAAGAACGATCTGGCTACCGCCAAGTCGGAGGCGGCGGAGTACCTGAAGGGAGCGGAGGCGAAGCAGAACGGCAGGCGGACACAGCAGGCACACGAGCTGGCGGGAACTATCGCCCTCAAGGAAAAGAACTTCGATCAGGCGATTAGCGAGCTGAAGCAGACCAACCAGCAGGATCCGTACGTGGTGTACGTCCTGGCGTTGGCGTTCCAAGGCAAGGGCGACAAGACAAAGGCCGCAGAACTCTTCAAGCAGTCAGCCGAATCCTACACCTTGCCGACCTTGAACTACGCACTCATCAGGGCGAAGGCGAGGCGGCAGGCAGCTGCGAAATCCACTCCGTAAGCCACTTGCCGGTCCGCGAGATGACGGCGGAGCTGTCGTTGGCCAGGAAGTCGTAGCCCCCACGGGCGAGGCTCGAGTCGGCGTAGGTGCGCCGCGCGCGAGCCTCGTTCCGTGCATCGAGCAGCGCCTGGAGACTCGCCGCGGTGCCGATCCACAGGAGACCGTCCGATGCCCGGATGGCGTACCGCTTGGGCACGCCGAAGCTGTCGGGAGTCGCGTATACCCGGGCCAGCAATGGGATCAGCTTGGGATCGGTGAAGTAGGAGAGCAGGGTCAGATAACGCACCCGAAATTCCTCGGTGCCGGCGGTCTGAAAACGGGCCGCCACCGAATCCACCGCGCCCGCGCCGAGGCGGCCGAGTACCCAGGCGTCCCCGTGATTGTAATCCTTGCCCGGGATGCGAGCCAGAATGTCGGCCAGGACCACCGAGTCGCCCTTCACCGCTCGGCGGCGCTCCAGCACCACCGCCTGGAGCGAAGGCTCGAGATCCTCCGCCTTGAGGCCGGGATCGTTGGGGAACGGGACCGATCCGGCAGACTCCAGGTGTTTCAACAGTCGAGCCGCACTGTCGGCGTAGGCGGGGCTCCTCAGCTCCGCGAGCCGGGTCAGCGACAGCAAGGCCGAGTTCCACTCTCCATTCCCTGCCACCGTTCGACGCATCGTGCGCCAGAGCGGTCCCGGTTTCTTCGCGCGCAGGAGCGCCGTGACCGAGTCGGCGGTGCGGGTTCCCGCGCGCAGTCCTTCGTGCAGCTCCGAGTAGGTCGCCCGTCCAGGCGCGCCGACGCGAACCTGCACCTGGGCGTCCGCCGATCCCGTGCCAAGCACACTCAAACCCAGCAGCAAACCAACGACTCCCTGCCTCATGAATTCGATTCCTCGTCTGCTGGTGAAACGATGAGCCAGAGGATAACCGCCAGAAGCATCCCAGCCCCCGATGCCCAGAGCGCCATCCGGCCGCCGCCGAACTGGTAGAGCGCCCCGAAGAGGAGCCCGGCCGGCAGCGCAGCCGCCCCGACCAAGGCGTGATAGGAGCCGAACCCGCGGCCGGTTCGCACCGGCGCCAGCCGGGCCACGACTGTACGCTCCCCCGACTCGGTGAGACCCGCCACGAGTCCGAGCACCATGAAGAGGCCGATGGCTTCCGCCGGGCCGAGCGCGGCACCCAGAGCGAAGGCTGACAGGGCGAACAGCATGCCACCGGAGGCGACCATACGGCGCGGGCCGAGCCGATCCGAGAGCCAGCCGCCCGGGTACGAGCTGATGGTCCTCACGACATGCAGTCCGGCCCAGACGAGAGGGACGGCCGCCACGGCGACCCCGCGGTCCTGAAGCCGGAGGATGAGCAGGGTCTCCGGCAAGCGAAAGAAGGTGAGAGCGGTCAGCGCGAGCACGGGGGGCCAGAAGGAGTCGGGAGTCAGGAGTCGGGAGTCGGGAGTTTCTCTTGATGCCGAGTTGTCCCCTTCGAATCCCTGGCTTCCAGCTCCTGAGACCGGACTTCTCCTGACTCCCGACTCCTGACTCCCGACTCTCCTCAGCACCACCGCCAGCACCACGAACGCCACCACCCCCGGCAGTGCGCTCCAGCCGATGACGCTGCGCACGTCGGCTCCCTGACGCAGAAGGAGCCAGGCGGCAAGCGACCCAAGCACCGCGCCGAAGTGATCGGCCCCGCGGTGGAAGCCGAATGCCCTTCCCCGTATGGACGGGGAGGTCACCTCAGCGATCAATGCGTCCCGAGCCGGAGTCCTCAGCCCCTTGCCCAGCCGGTCGATTACCCGGAATCCCACGACCTGCCAGGCCGAATTGGCGATCGAGATCAGCGGCCTCACCAACACCGCGGTGGCATAGCCCCATAAGATCAGGGGCCGGCGCCACCCCGGCCGGTCCGCCAGCCGGCCGCTGATCCACTTGACCACCGACGATGTCAGCTCGGCGGCGCCATCCAGCGCGCCCAGGATCAGAGGGCCACCGCCGAGCCCGCGAGTGACGAAGGCGGGCAGGAGCGGGTAGACCATCTCGCTCGCGAAGTCGTTGAACAGGGAGACCAGCGACAGCCCTTTTACGGTGGGCGGGACGCGGGAAAGACGGGAAGGATGGGTCAGACTTCCGTCCTACTTGCCGTAGCGCTCGAGCGTGAGGTTCACGATTCGCTCGATCAGCCTGGGGTAATCCATACCCCCCGCGGCCGCGGCCATGGCGAACTCGCTGGACCGCTCGAGATAACAGCTGGCATTCACCTCGAGCACGTAGATATCGCCGGTGTCGGTGAGCCGGAG
>JBDTUV010000253.1:0-4514 GCA_040007575.1 Gemmatimonadales bacterium | reverse complement strand
GCCTCGAGCCAGCGCCGGAGCAGGTCCTCGAAAAGGAAGGTCCGGAAGTTCCCGATGTGGGCGTAGTTGTAGACGGTGGGTCCGCAGGTGTAAAGCGACACCTTCCCAGCCTGAAGCGGCTCGAACCTCTCGACCTGCCGACTCAGCGTATTGTAGAGCCGAAGGGTCATGCGCCGGCGGCTCCGGCGCTGGCGGCCGCCGCGACACCCTCACCCTCGTGGCCCCGTACGGTCACCTCCACGCGCCGCTGCTGGTATGGTGAGTCGATGGTCTCGTGGGAGAACCGGTTCTTGAGCCGCCGCCGGAACTCCCGCGCCACCGCCCACTGTGAGCCCGGCTGGGTCTTTAGCAAGGTCCGGATGACGACCGAGTTGTCGGTGAGAGACTCGACCCCGAGCACTTCGACCGGCCCGTCCAGCTGAAGTCCCCAGAGTGGGTCGCCCGAAAACTTGGCCGCCTCGTCCTGCACTATGGCTAGGGCCCGGTCCAGATCCTCGGTGTGCGGCACGCTGATGTCTACCACGGCCCGGGACCAGCCCCGCGTCTTATTGCTGACCACCTTGATCTCGCCGTTGGGAATGATGTGCATCGACCCGTCGAGATCGCGAAGGACCACCACCCGGAGGGTGGTTTTCTCGACGACACCGCTCTTACCCGCCGCCTCTATCACGTCGCCCACCGCGAACTGATTCTCCACCAGAAAGAAGAAGCCCGAGATCACGTCTCTGACCAGGCTCTGCGATCCGAATGAGACCGCAAGGCCGAGGATCCCGGCACCTGCCAGGATGGGGGCGATGTTGATGAACAGGTTGAACGTCAGCAGAATGGCGAGGGTGATGATCACCACTCGACCCACGCTTCGGAGCAGCTGCGAGATGGTGTGGCCACGCTTTTCCCGCTGCGTGGTGACCGAGTCATCGCCGTCGTCGACGGTCTTCTCGATCCGCTCGGCCGTCAGCCGTACTACCCGGAGGGCAAGCCAGGCCAGTGTCCCGATGCCGAGGACCCGAAACGTCGCCCGGACTACGCCCTCCCGGTCGAGCCTCAGGATCTCGGTGAGACGATCTATGATGTCAGTGAGCGAGAGCAGCAGATGCACGGTAACTCCCGGAAATAACGCAGCTTGGCCGCACGCGTCGTGGCGGCGAGCCCTAACGTAGGCCCCCGAGCCGCATGACGTCAACCGGAAGAAAGGCTATTGGCTATTAGGTATTGGCTATTGGCTGTGGAGCGGCCGTGGAGCGCAGAACCCTGAAGGGCGCGTCAGTGCGCACTCTATCAGCTTGTGATCCCATTGAGTGGAGCGCAGTGCAGCGCCCTTCAGGGTTCTGCGCTCCCGGCCGTGACCACTGGAGAGTAAACAATCTGACTTCCGGTGACCCGCACCCCCTCCTCGACGCACAGAGCGAGAACTTCTTCAGGGCACTCCTTCCGCACTGGCACTAGAAATCCGTTGGTGGTGGCGTGGAGTCCGGGGAACAGGGCCTGCAGTCGAGCGAGACCGGGCAGGTAGGGTGTCGCCGTAGCGACCTGAAGTGCCCGCCAGTAGATGATTGTCTCAGCTTCGAGCAGGACGAGCCGTTCGCCTTCGCGGACGGCCACGTGGTCGCAGCGCGCGAGCAGAAAGCCGAGGTCAGGGCTGGCCAGCAGCCAACGACGTGCGGGTGGCGAAAGATGACAGGCGCGAAGAGTGCGAACGCAGGGACGCACCCAGACGCCGAGCAGCCCCCGTGGGCGGGCACTGTCGAGGAGCTCCCTAAGTGGAAGGTCGGGTGAAACTGGAAGGAGCGGCCCCAGGAACATGGGCCACCATCGTCCCTGTACCCGTCGATTGCGTCATCGTGGTAGTGCAGCCGGGATGAATTCTCCGCGCGCGGATCAGGCGGTAACCAGACCACCCCGGGAAGTCAGATAGGCTTGGCGGCCCCGCTGCACCGCGTCGAGCAGTGGCGTGGCATCGAACCGTACCGGGTCGGTGGCGGGCAGTCCGGTCTCGCGGGTAGCCGCTTCACAGGCCCGCCGGGCGGCCTCGTCGGTCATGTCGTACGTGTTGAGCGAGATACCGATGACTCGGGTGGGGTGGACGGCCGAAGCGATGGACTCGTACAGCCGGATGTACTCGCTCAGCGGGGGAATTCGAAGCCAGGCTGCTTGCCGGTAATCCCCGAGGTATTCCCGGCTCGATTGATGGCACAGGATCAGGGCATCGGGGCAGGAACCGTGCAGTAGTCCAAGGGTAACCGCCGAGTAGCCGGGGTGATTGATGCTTCCCTGCCCTTCGACCAGGACGACGTCGGCGTCTTCGGCACCTTGAAGGACCAACCGCTCCGCTGCGCCGGCGACGAAGTCAGAGATCACGGCGTCAACGGCGATCCCCCACCCTTCGATCATGATCCCCGTCTGCCCGGTAGGGACGAACCGGGTGCGAAGGCCGCCGGCGTTGAGCTCCCGGGCAAGCTGGAGCTGCGCCGTCATTTTCCCGACGTTGCAGTCGGTCCCGACCGTGAGGACGACATAGGGCTCGACGGTCTTGGCTGCACCTGACGCCACCGGGAGATCGGCTGGAGGACGTCGGAGGTCGAATATCCGCCGGCCGCCTGCCTTGGCTTTGGCCGCGAGCAAAGGGTCGTCGCCCAGGAAAGTGTGTAGCCCGCTCCAGAGATCGCAGCCGCCGTCGAGCGCTTCCGCCAGCCACGTGCGCCACTCTTCGGGCAGGCGTCCACCCTGCGGAGCGATCCCAATCAGCACAGCGCTGGGCCGCAGAGCCAGGCCCTCGCGCATCGAGCCGACCACTGGAATTCCCCCACCGAACCCAAGCACGTCCTGAGAGGTCTTCCCCGCCAGGCGCCGGTCGATCACCCCAACCGTGCGTTCGGGGAGATAACGGATAACGGAGTTCGCGGTCTTCGACGTCATCGGGCCGAAGTCGCCGTCGGCCAGGATCAGGAAACGTGGAGCAGTCATCGAGTCTTAGGGGGTGGCAGGCTGTGTCGTGATGGTGCGGTCGGCCTCGACCGGAACGGTTCCACTGGGCTCTACCTCACTGATCGAGTCGCCATACACCTCGCCCAGCAGTATGTGGCGGATCAGTACCATCACGAAGGCCAGGATTGGAACAGCCACGATGAGGCCGGCGAGTCCAAAGAGCTTCCCGATCAGCAGGACGCCGGCAATGGTGATGACCGGGGGAAGATTTACCTGCCGTTCCATCACCACCGGCGCGACGAAGTTGGCCTCGATGAGGTGGACGCCGATGCCGAGGGCCGCGACGGCCAGCGCCTTGGGAAGGCCAAAAACCCCGAGGGCAAAGAGCGCCGGAACCAGGGTCGAGAGCAGGGTTCCGAAAAAGGGCACGATGGCTGCTACGCCGGCGAACACCCCGAACGCCAGGAAGTAGGGAATCCCCAGCAGCCAGAGTCCGAGCGTCGTGAGCGCGGCCAGAAGCACCATGGCAATGAGCTGTCCGACCACCCACGCCCTGAGAGTCACCCGGAGGTCGAAGAGAATATTGCGAGCAAGCTGTCGCTGGGACGGTGGCACCAGCGCAACCAGGCCATCCAGATAAATACCCGGGCTTCTCGCCAGATAGAGCGCCATGACGAAAACGCTCACGCCCATGATGATGAGCTCGACGCCCCCCTTGAGATACGGCACCAGGGCTCCCCGCAAGACTCCGAATATCTCATTGAGCGAAGTAGCCAGCAGTCCGGGCGCGCCTCCCTCGGTCACGCCGCGCCGCAGTACCGGAACGCGAAGGAAGAGGCGGTTGATGCTCTGATCGAGGTCGCTCAGGAACTTCGGAAGGTTGGCAATGAAGTCCTGGACCTGGCTGGCGACCGCAGGCGCGATCAGGAACACCACCCCTACGAGTGCGCCGAGGGTGAGCACCAGGGCCGCGAGCAGGCTGACCGAGGACGGAACGTCGAGCCGCCGCCGCAGGAACCCGGAGACGGCATCGAGATAGATGGCGAGAATCACAGCCAAAAAAACGACCAGCAGGACGTCGATGGTCCTGATGGTTAATGCCACAACGATGACGGCGAGGAGAACCCAACCGAGTGGGAACCCTCGCCGACGTTCTGGTTCGGCCAAATGGGTCAACGCGACTTCCCTTCGTCCCCCTCCTCGATCAGCTCGGCGTCGCGCACGTCCTCCCGGCCCGTGCCCAGCTGTTTCGAGTCCGCTTTTCCGCGGCCTGGGCTCAGAATTCCCATCTTGGTCTTCAGCTCGATCAGCTGCTGATCGGAGCTACCCTTGTACTCCAGCACCTCGAACTGCCGGACCAGCAGGTCGCCCGAGACCTCTTCGTTCAGCTCGGCCGCGGCCAGCGCCTTGCGCTCCGTGGCCTCGATCTTCTCCGCCATCCGCTCGAACGATTCGAACGCGCTCTTGTCGGACAGGCCCGACATGGTTTCCTGGATTCGCTGCTGAGCCTCGGCCCGCTTGGAGCGCGCGACCAGGATGTTCTTCTTGCGCTTGGCCTCCTCGATCTTGTCGTTGAGCTGCCGGAGCGA
>JBDTUV010000252.1:0-4523 GCA_040007575.1 Gemmatimonadales bacterium | reverse complement strand
CGAAAGGAATGGCTCCCTGGAGAAAAGCGGCGACTGCCACCTCGTTGGCCGCATTAAATACGGCGGGCGCCGTGCCACCCGCGCGCCCGGCCGCAACGCCGGAGGCGAGGGCTGGAAAGGCGTCGGTGCGAACCGGCTCGAAGGTGAGCGGGCCGGCCGCCACCGGGTCGAAGCGCCGGACACCACTGTCGGGAAGCCGCGTCGGATGCGTCAGGGCGTACAGGATCGGCAGCTCCATAGAGGGGAACCCCAGCTGCGCCAGCACGCTGCCATCATGAAATTCGGCGAAGGCATGCACGATGCTCTGGGGGTGGACCACCACCTCCAACGCATCATACGACAGTCCGAATAGGTGGTGCGCCTCGATCAGCTCCAGCGCCTTGTTGGCGAGCGTTGCGCAATCGACCGTGATCTTATGGCCCATCCGCCAGGTGGGATGCTGCAGCGCCTCTTCCACGGTTGCGTTCCACACCCGATCGGCGCCCCACTCACGGAACGGACCACCAGAGGCCGTCAGGATGAGACGAGCGAGTCCCTCATCTCGTCCGGTGACGCATTGGAGTATCGCGCTGTGCTCGGAGTCGATCGGAACGATTTCACCGCCACCGGCACACGCCGCCTGCGCCACCAGGTCGCCCGCCATCACCAGCGTTTCCTTGTTGGCCAGGGCAACCCGCTTGCCGGCCCGAAGGGCGGCAAGGGTGGCGTCGAGTCCTGCGGCCCCAACCACCGCATTGACGACGATGTCCGCATCGGGATGGGTGGCAGCCTCCACCAGGACCTCGGGACCGCTGGGCCAGCGTTCATCGCCCGCCAAACCCGCGAGACCGGCGTACGACGGATGCCACTCCGCCACCTGGGTAGCAAACTCATCCCGATTCCGCCCAGCAGTCAGAGCCACCAGCCTGAAATGCTCCCGATGCCGGCGGAGCACGTCCAGCGTGCTGCGGCCGATCGAGCCGGTGGACCCCAGCACGGCGACCCCCCGCAGACCCTTCTTTGCCTCGGGCGCGCCTTGCCTGATTGGTTCGGCTCGGGACGGCTTTCCCCGGGGGTGCGTTCGCGGGGAGCTCATCAGATCACCCCGAACAGGCGATACATGGCGGCTGCGGTGGGAATGACGAAGTAGAGTGAGTCAAAGCGGTCGAGTATCCCGCCGTGGCCGGGGATCAGGTGGCTGGAGTCTTTCACCCCAGCCTCACGCTTGAAAAGGGATTCGGCAAGGTCGCCGATCTGTCCGACGACCGACAGGACTCCCGCGAGCACCACAAGCTGCCACAGCGGGATCTGGAGTCCGACACGCGGAAACACCATGGTGCCGAAGATCGGAGCGACCAGGACCCCGCCGACGACTCCGGAGGCTGCACCGGATCGCGTCTTCCCGGGACTGATAGTGGGCGCGAGCTTGGGACCGCCCAGAGCCCGCCCGCCGAACATGGCGGCAGTATCGCAGATCCAGGTGACCACCAACGGAAAGAACACCAGCCAGGCACCGGCCCAGGAGCGCTCCGGATGGGAGAGGTGTCTGATACCCATGAGGAACGCGGGAAGAGCGCCGATGTAGACCACCGCCAGCAGTGTCACGCTCACGGCCTCGAGCGGCTTCTCAGCCGGCGACCTGGCGGCCAACGCCCAGGTGAGCAGTCCAATCACCCAGAGGGCCACGAGGTAGGGCCAGCTGGCCAGCACCAGCACCCGGACATCCGGCGCAACCACGGCCGCATAGGTTACGGGGGCCAGGACCGCGGCAGCAACGAAGCCCAGTGGTCGAGCGGGGTGGACCCCCTGCCGGCCGGCGAGATCGAAGAGCTCGCGCACGCCCAGCACACTCGTGAGGGCAAGCAGCAAGGCGAGGGGCAGTCCGCCATACCAGATGAGGGCCAGCGCGAGCGGGATCGCGACGATGGCAAATCCCACCCGCCGGACGAGATTGGAATCCATTAGACGGAAACGCGGCCGAACCGCCGGTCGCGCCGCTGAAATTCCAGAATCGCCTCGAAGAGATGCTGCCGGGTGAAGTCGGGCCAGAGGACGGGGGTGACATACAGCTCGGCGTACGCGAGCTGCCACAGCAGGAAGTTGGAGATCCGCATCTCGCCCGACGTGCGGATGAGGAGATCCGGATCGGGCCACTCCGCAGTGTACAGCATCCGGCCAACGGCGTCCTCGTCGATGTCGCCGGGAGCCAGTTGGCCCGCCGCGACCGACTCCGCCAGCAGCCGCGCGGCGCGGGCAATTTCGGCCCGGGAGCTGTACGAAATACAGAGGTTGAGCGCGAGCGCCTGGCCACCCGCAGTATCCGCCATGATCCGATCCACCGCCCGGCGGGCACCCGGGCCCAGGCTCTCGAGGTGCCCCAGTATCCGAACCGCGACGCCCTGCGCCCGGAGCTCGGCGCCCTCCTTGGCGATGTACTCCTCGAGGAGCTTCATGAGCGCCTCGATCTCACCGGCAGGGCGCTTCCAGTTTTCCTGGCTGAAGGCGAAGAGGGTGAGCACACCAACGCCTGCTTCCAGGCACCCTTCCACCACCTCCCGCACCGACTTCATCCCGGCGTGGTGCCCGAAGGGACGCGGCAGCGCCCGGCCCTTGGCCCAGCGGCCATTGCCGTCCATGATGATGGCGACGTGAGCCGGAACGGCCCCGTGCACCCGCAGCTGTTGCAGCAGGTTGTTGCTCATCCGGTCAGACTTCCAGGATCTCCGCCTCTTTCGAGTGAATGAGTCCCTCGATCTGCTTGATATGCTCGTCGGTGTGCTTCTGAATCTCCTTCTCGGCGCGGGCCTTGTCGTCCTCCGAAATCTTCTCGAGCTTCTTCACCTTGGAGAGGGTCTCGGTGCGGGCGTGGCGGACGGCGATGCGTCCTTCTTCCCCCAGCTTGTGGACCACCTTGACCAGGTCCTTGCGCCGCTCCTCCGAGAGTGCGGGCAGGGGCACCCGGATCAGGTTACCCTGGGTGGCCGGGTTGAGCCCAAGCTCGGAGTCGCGGATGGCCTTCTCGATGACCTGGGTGAGGGACTTGTCGAATGGCTGGACTGTCAGGAGCCGGGGCTCGGGAGCCGCGACCATCGCGACCTGGTTCAGGGGGACGCTGCTGCCGTAGGCCTCGACTCGGACCAGATCGAGCAGCGAGACGCTGGCTTTGCCACTCCGGATGGAGGAGAACTCGCGCTTGGTGCTCTCCACCGCTTTGTGCATCAGTTCCCGGGCATGCTTGGTCAATTCGGGGATGGTGCTCATCGGACGATGGTCCCTACCCGCTCACCCCGCAGCACGCGCGTGATGGCGCCGGGCTGGTTGAGGTTGAAGACGACAATGGGAAGATGGTTGGCCTTGCACAATCCGAAGGCGTTGGCGTCCATGACCGCGTAATTCTTCACGATGGCTTCCTGGAAGGTGAGCTCGGGGATGAACGTGGCGGTGGGGTCGGTACGCGGATCGCCGGTGTAGACTCCATCTACGTTCGTCGCCTTCAGAATCACCTGCGCATCCACTTCCAGCGCTCGGAGCACACCTGCGGTATCGGTGGAGAAGAACGGGTTGCCGGTGCCAGCGGCGAAGATGATCAGCCGGCCCTTCTCCAGGTGGCGGATCGCGCGGCGGCGGATATAGGGCTCCGCCACCGACTCCATCCGGATGGCAGTCATGACCCGGGTATCCACCCCGATCTTCTCCAGTACGTCCTGCAACGCCAGGGCATTGATGACCGTACCCAGCATGCCCATGTAGTCGGCCGAGACCCGGTCGAGGCCTTCGCGGCTTGCTGTGGTCCCGCGAATGATGTTGCCCCCTCCGACAACCAGGGCCAGGTGCACACCCAGCGCATGTACTGCTTTGATTTCTGCGGCAAAAGCCTCGACTACCTGGTAGTCGAGGCCAAAACCTCTATCGCCGGCCAGCGCCTCGCCCGAGATCTTGAGCAGGGCGCGGGTGTAGGCGAGAGCCATCAGGCTTCCCCGATTTTGAACCGCGCAAAACGCCGGACCGAGATCGCCTCGCCCAGCTTGCCCGATGCCTCCTTCAGGAGCTGACCCACCGTCTTGGAGTCGTCTTTCACGTACAGCTGCTCCGTCAGGGTGCGCTCGGCCACGAACTTCTTCAGCTTGCCGTCTACGATTTTGCCGCGAATGTTCTCCGGCTTTTTCTCCTGGGCCACCTGCTCTTCTGCAATCCGCCGCTCGCGGTCGAGCAACTCGGCCGGGACGTCCTCAGGATTCACCCCGATCGGGTCGGCGGACGCGATATGCAGCGCGATGTCGCGCGCCAGCTGCCCGAACTCGTCGGTTCTGGCGACAAAGTCGGTCTCGCAGTTGAGCTCCACCAGCACACCGACCTGGGCGTTATGGTGGATATAACTCACCACCAGGCCCTGAGAGGCCGTCTTGCCGGTCCGTTTCTCGGCCTTGGCGATCCCTTTCTTGCGCAGGATCTCCGAGGCCTTGTCCATATCGCCGGCGGACTCTTCCAAGGCGCGCTTGCAGTCCATCATGCCGGCGCCGGTGCGGGTCCGCAGCTCGCTTACG
>JBDTUV010000251.1:0-4528 GCA_040007575.1 Gemmatimonadales bacterium | reverse complement strand
TGGAATCCCCAGCTGCTCAGGAGATCGAGCACCTCCGACTGGGTGCGGGCATTCAACTTCCCCTCGATCACCTCGACGGCGTAGGCGAACATGCCCAGCCGCCGGCGCCGAGTGATCGCGGGATCCAGCTGGCGCAGCGCGCCGGCGGTGGCGTTCCGGGGGTTGGCGAAGAGCGTCTCGCCTTCCCTCTCGCGCTCCTTGTTCGTCCGGGTGAAGCTGGCAAAGGGGAAGTACACCTCGCCCCGGATCTCCATCAGCGGAGGGTGATCTTTGCCTTTAAGTGAAAGCGGTATGTCTTGTAAAGTACGCAAGTTAGGGGTGACGTCCTCACCTACAATCCCGTTTCCCCGCGTGGCGCCCACGACCAGGCGGCCTTTCTCGTAGGTCAGGCTAATGGCGGCGCCGTCGATCTTGACCTCGGCGGTGTACCCCGCGGTCCGCACCTCGGCCGCGAGCCGGGCGTTCCGTTCCTCCCAGGCGGCAAGCTCCTCGGCGCTGAAGGCGTTGGCCAGGGAGAGCATGGGGCGCCGGTGGGTGACCTTGGCCAGTGTCCCGGTGGCGATGGCGCCGACCCGCTGGGTGGGGCTGTCGGGAGACTGGAGCTTGGGATGGGCGGCCTCGAGCGCCTGGAGCTCACGGAAGAGGCGATCGTACTCCGCGTCCGAGATCTCGGGCGCGTCGAGGAGGTAGTAGGCGTTGTTGGCGAGCTCGATCTGCTCGCGCAGGCGCGCTACCTGCTCCGCGGCTGACTGGCCTCGCTCTTTGCTAACCTCATTGATCTTCGATTGTAATTTCGCCGCCCACTCTGCGTTGCCTATCTGCACAAAGATGTCTCGGGCGATCGTCCAATGTCCGATAGCCGACTCTCTAAGGCGGTCTGCTTGTGCTAAATCAGTAATGGCGCGATCTGAGTCAATGCTACCCAAAACATCGTGAGTTAAAGCGGTGCCCTTGGCACGGCCAAGGACCGAGTTGATCTGCAATGCTGAGTGCAAGAAGGACTCTGCGGACTGAAATTTGCCTTGAGCAGCGAGGAGCATACCTAGACTATAGTATGTAGATGCCAGCCCCTCACTGTCCCTAAGTCGTTGAAAAACATCAATGGCCTGATGATACAGTTCCTCCACATTTTTGTAATGCTCGGTCCCTTTTCTGGCGAGGGTTTGCCCAATATTCACTGTGCTACCAGCGGCCTCTCGTTCTCGGCCCAGGGCTTTGTAGCCATCCCGCGCCTGCGTGTGCGCTCGCTCGGCTTCGTCGTACCGGCGCTGCTCCTGCAATACAATTCCTAGGTTACCTAACGCCTGGGCTATCCCGTAGGCATCCCTGCGCTCCTGTTGGATTTTCAAGGCGGTGCGTAGAAAGGACTCTGCGTCTTGAGGCTTGTTGAGTTGTAGGTAGACTAAGCCAAGGAGTCCATTCACATGCGCAATGCCATCGGCGTCACGAGCTTCCTGATAGGCGGCTAGCGCCTTTTGGTAGAATTGCTCCGCACCGCGAGAGTCCCCCCGAACGCGATTGATATTTCCTAGCTGAGAATAAGGTTCAGCGATAGCATGACGCTCGCCAATCTGCTCATAGACCTCGAGGGACGTCCTGTAGAGGGATTCCGCTTTTGCCCAATCTCCGAGCCGCCGCTGCACATCACCGAGGAGGCCAAGTGCCGCTGCCCGCCTCGGACCCGGAGCGTCCGCGCCAGGTAGCTCCAACAGACGATCTAGGTATACTTGCGCCTGCCCTACTCGTCCTTCTTGGATCAAAAAGTGTGCGTAAAAGAGGAATGCATATGCGTCGTCGCCGCGAGACACGCACCGTGCAAAAAGGGCTTCTGCATCAGTGCGCTGGCCGCTCTTTGCCAGCATCATAGCCCGGCTAAGGTCTGGTCGTTTGTCAGCTTCCTCCTGCGTGAACGACAGAAATGCGAGAGGCCTTGCACTCGGCGAGGGCATGCCGGAAACGACAATTGGAACCTTGCCAGTGGCACCATTCTCGTGATCCAGTAGCCATTGTGCCAAGTGAGCTCGCATCCACTTGTCAAATGGGGCATTGCTGTCCACAACTCTGTAATCATGGCTCTTAGTCTGGTCGAGCTTCCTCCGGAAATCGAGCACTCGCTGTAGTTGAGGGTCCGGCCTCTGTAACTGGTCCGCATCAACAGCTTTGAAGAGGAGCACCATATCGCGCATGGGGTGTGCATTACTGTTTAGACAGACGTTGGCAAGCGCGAATTCTTCCTCGCTTCCAGAACTGTATCGACTCGGGTCCGGAGATGGAGGGGAACCCCACCGATTCCACAGCAGTAGAACGAAGTAGTCGCATTTTTCTAACTCTCGATTGATATGATCTTGCGATCTACCCGCCCCTCCGGGTATGTCCTCCCAACCGGCGTAGTCGAAGGATACGCCTCGTGGGTGCGCAAGTGTGCGATTAAACTCCTTTAGAACCTCCTGAAAGTGCTGCCGCTCCGCCTCCAATCCCCCGGGAGCCGCGAAGAACACACGATAGTGTTTCTTATCCGTCGCCATGTCCCGGATGCTCAGTTCAAATCAGGTTATCGGAAGGTTGGCCACATAAGAGACGCGACAAACCTTGGAAAGCTCCTAGGTGATGCTATTGGGTGATCCCTGGTTCCGCAGACCCTGGTTATTGGACCGCAAGCTCTGGAGTCTAAGGTGGTTCGTGTCACATCGCGATATGCTTAGAAGGGCTCTGGCAGGAGGCGGGCGGGAGGGTCGAGAAGGGTGAGGCCTGGGGTTGACTCTGCCCTCGGCAGCCTGCGACCAGGGCAGTGACCTGGTGTCCGCGGTCGAGAGCCTGGGCGACGAGCTGCCGCCGGGTGCCACCAATGGCACCAACGACCAGGAGGTTCATAGCGAGGGCTGCAGTCCAACGGACCGCGCATCAGCTGCGGCGACTCCCGCCGGGTGGGCACAAACCTAGTCTCTTTAGAACTAAAGCGCCGTCGGCTGCGTACGCCGGTTAGGCGTCAGCGCAGCTCAGACTTCGCCTCCGCCGCCCGCTTCGTCCACTGCCACAGGCCACTGGTGACCGCGGCCGGGAGTCTGTGGCCCAAGGCCCGGGCGACCAGCACAATCTGGCCGCGGTGGTGCGCCTCGTGAGCCACGAAATAGGCCAGCACGTGCCCAACGTCGAGCGGAAGATTGCGCCAGATGTATGTCGAAGCCATCGGGGTCCTGCCACCCGCTTCACAGCCAAGGGTGAGGAGCCGGAGGATGCCCCGACCGCTCCGTTGCAGCGCCGGTACCAACTCCCGGCGCCCGACCCGCCGTCGGTCGACGCGACGGGGAACGGTGACCCCCAGTTCCTGGCCCAAGGTCTTGATCCACATGCACCGGGAATTGTGCATGTGGCCCGCGATCATACGAATCGTCCGACGGGGCGCTCCCGGGACAGCCGTGGCCCACAACCCAGGCGGCAGGTGCTCGACCAGGAAAACCGTTAGCCGATTGCTAGTCCGCCAGGTGTTGAGGATAGTATCCCGAAACCCGACCTTTTACCAAAGGGTTGGCTGACGCCTAACGGACCGCGCATCAGCTGCGGCGACTTCACCGCTCGCGTGCCATCCGACGTTCCTTGGGTAGTTCGCTCTCAGATTTCCTCGGTTCATCCGAGCGCTCGGGAGTGCCCAGAGCGGCCAGGCGCTCCTCGACGTGCTCTTCCCAGAACAGCTCGAGCTCCAGCAAGTGATCCTTGGCTTCACCAAAGAGGTAAGTGGAAATACCGGTTGCATGTTCCAACGCATGGTCGCTCCGGCTGGGCGGGATCCTCTCCAAGCATGGCCTCCAAGTGCGCTCCTATCGTCTGTGCAATCCTTTTCTTTAATGAGGCGTTAATAGCGAGTGAACATAAGAGACCCATCCCTGTAGCGGCAATGTAGATGACGTGGAGGTTGATGTAATGGCCAATTGGATAAGATGCACTCCAAAGTCCATGGGTCAGGCTGAAGGAGATGGTTAAAATTCCACAGACCGCACCGAGGCCAAAGGCAAATTGCAAGCATGCACGTCAGCCCTAGTTGGCCAACCCCACGGCCGCTCGAGCATAGCGGCGATCCGTCAGTTGATCGAGCATGAACGCCGCCACGTCAGCCCGCGAGATTCGCACAGTCCAGAGCCAGTGGCCGACTCGGCCACCATGACGATACTGGCTTAGCCGCGGCCCGTTGGTGAGGACACCCGGGCGAACGATCGTCCAATCGAGGTCCGAGGCTCGAACCACCGCTTCCTGCCGAACCTTGTCCCAGAAATAGAATGGCAGGATCACGGGCCGGACGAACAGGCTGTAGTAGAGGCCCATCTGCCACCAGCTATCCGAGATGCCCAGGGCGGTCTCGCACACGAAGCGGCGCACCCCATGGTGGTCCATGGCCGCGATCAGGTTACGGGTACCCTGGGACAGGATGTGAGTGGGCCCGAGCCAGCGCTTGTGGCCGAGCGCCGACAGCACCGCGTTCTGACCGGGCATGACTCGGTCCAGCGAGGGAGGATCGAGTACGTCGCCCACAACG
>JBDTUV010000250.1:0-4563 GCA_040007575.1 Gemmatimonadales bacterium | reverse complement strand
TGGGTGGGATCGCCCGGCCGTTCATGTGGCTGCTCCTGGTAGGGACCGGCTTCAACGCCATCGCCCGGGTCGAGGGCGGTATTTCCTACCAGGCTTTCGTCTATCCCGGAATCGTCGTCATGGCCGCGCTGTTCGGCTCAATGCTCATGGCCATCTCGACCGTGTACGATCGGGAGTTCGGCATGCTCCGTCTGATGCTGGCGAGCCCGGCAGGAGTGCCGGCCGTTCTGACCGGTAGGGCAGTGGCCGCGGCGATCGTCGGGTTCATCCAGGGGGCCGTCGTGCTGGCACTGGCCCCGCTTTTCGTGTCGGTCTCGACGCGCAACCTGGTGGCGGCGGTGGGTGCACTCGCTCTGGGATCCATCGTGAGCAGCGGGCTCGGGCTGCTGGTAGCGGCTCGTCTTCGATCGGTTGAGAATTTCGCCGGCGTGATCAATGTGGTGCTCTTCCCGCTGCTCTTCGTGAGCGGAGCGCTGTACCCCACCGGCGGCATGCCGCCCGCGCTGCGCCTTTTGGCCGGGGTCAATCCGGTGACCTACCAGGTCGATCTCATGCGCCACGCCTTCGGACAGCCCACCGAGTTCGGCCTCAGAACCGATACCCTGATTTTGATCGGGTCAGCCCTGGTACTACTGGGTCTGGCCGCCCTGCTCTTCGATCCGGAGCAAAGGTTTATCGGGCGCAGCCGGCTCGCTCGGTCAGGTCTCGAGCCACGGTGATTCGCTGCTCCACCTTCGACCGGACGGCCTGGCGAACAGTCCGGCTGGTAGGCACCGTCGTCTCCACCACGATTCTTCGATCCCGCCGGAGCAGCCCCAGCAGTGGATGCCACACGAACTCACCTCGTTCTTCGATCTTCTGGCGCAGCTTGAGGGGCAGCGTATCTGCCGGGGTCGGCACCACCCGGGACTCTTTCCTGCTCTCCAGTGCAAAGCGAAGGAGTGGGACACCCGACAAGGCGCTATCCGGCAGTCTCCGGATCGTCAGCCCGAGCGAGTCGGTCCACTCCTCTCCGGGCTTGAGGGCTCGCGGCGGTAGCGCAGGAAAGAAGTCATCCAGAGCCCCACCCATGTCGGCCAGCTCCGCGACTTCGTCGGGAACGAAGGGGCGTACCTTACTGGTGTAGACACCGGTGCTACTCAAGGTCCCGCGGTAGCGGCCCCCGAGCAGGCCGTCCGTGTCGGGATTGATCGTCGTCTCCGGTGAGCTGCGGGAAAGCACCAGCGAGTCCAGCCACCCTTCCAGCGCCACGTCGGCATTCGATGCAGCCGCCCGGAACTGCCATCTCCCTCGTCGCGCGGAGGTCTGGTTGCGTGTCCGGCCACCTGCGTCGGTCAAAATCTTGGATTGGCCGATCTCCAGAAATCTGGCGCAGTTCAGCTGGCTGGCAGTGTAGCCAACGGACCATTCCTGCGACGACCTGGCTGACGGAGGCGTACCGGGGAGGAGGGCCAGGGTCAGCACAATGACCATGCCCGAGAGCTGCGGAGGGATCATGGGGCTGACCCTCCGGCCTACTCTACCTGCATGAAGGGATAGCGATAGTCCGTCGGGGGGCTCAGCGTCTCCTTGATGCTGCGCGGCGACACCCACCGGACCAGGTTCAGCACCGACCCGGCCTTATCGTTGGTGCCACTGGCGCGGGCACCGCCGAACGGCTGCTGACCCACTACTGCCCCGGTAGGCTTGTCGTTGATGTAGTAGTTGCCTGCGGCGTTACGAAGAGCCCGATCGGCTTCCGCCAGCGCCTGTCGGTCTCTGGCGAACACCGCCCCGGTCAACGCGTAGGGGCTGGTCTGGTCCACCAGCGTGAGGGTCTCCTTCCAGCGCGTGGCAGGATACACGTGGGCCGTGAGGACCGGTCCGAAAATCTCTTCGCACATGAGCCGGTAGGCTGGATCGTCGGCCTGGAGCAGCGTCGGCTGGACGAAGAAGCCCACCGAATCGTCGGTGCCGCCTCCCGCTACCACCGTGACTCCGCGGTCCCGCTTGGCGGCCTCGAGGTGATCCCGAAGCCGGATGAACGCCCGCCGGTCGATGACCGCTCCCATGAAGTTCCGGAAGTCGGTCACATCCCCCATCCTGATATCCTCGATCATGGCCACTACCCGATCGCGTACCGCCGGCCACAGCGTATCGGGTATATAGGCCCGGGAGGCAGCGCTGCACTTCTGACCCTGGTACTCGTAGGCCCCTCGAACCATCGCGACGGCCAGGGCATCCACGTCGGCGCTCGGGTGCGCCAGGATGAAGTCCTTACCGCCGGTCTCGCCCACGATCCGGGGATAGCCGGCGTAGCGCTCCAGGTTGCCGGCTACCGACTTCCAGAGGCTCTGAAAGACGGGTGTGGAGCCGGTGAAGTGAATGCCCGCGAGCCAGCGATCGGCGATCAACGCGTCACTCACCTCGATGGAATTACCGGGAAGAAAATTGATGACTCCCGGCGGCAGTCCGGCCTCTTCCAGCAGC
Source organism: Gemmatimonadales bacterium (assembly GCA_040007575.1). Classification (GTDB taxonomy): domain Bacteria; phylum Gemmatimonadota; class Gemmatimonadetes; order Gemmatimonadales; family GWC2-71-9; genus CAVVWJ01. The sequence goes on along the minus strand of JBDTUV010000250.1, from coordinate 2,094 downwards.
TTGAAGAAGTGCCAGTTGCTCAGCGTGGCGGTAGCGGACGGCTTCCAGATTACCGCGTTCCCCATCAGCGCGGGAGCAGTCGGAAGGTTGCCGCCTATCGCGGTGAAGTTGAACGGCGTGATAGCGTAGACGAATCCCTCGAGCGGACGGTGATCCATCCGGTTCCACACCCCGGGTGAGGAGGCCGGCTGCTCCTGATAGATCCGCTCGGCAAAGTGCACGTTGAACCGGAGGAAGTCGATGAGCTCGCAGGCGCTGTCGATCTCCGCCTGATAGGCGGTCTTGCTCTGGCCCAGCATCGTGGCGGCGTTGAGGAGCTGCCGGTGCCTCGTCGCCAGCAGCTCCGCGGCCCGGAGGAAGACGGCAGCGCGATCCTCGAAGCGCCAGTTTCCCCAGTCTCGCTGAGCCTCAACCGCGGCTGCGATTGCGGCATCGATAGTCTTGCGATCGGCCTGGTGTACCTTGGCCAGGACCCGCTGGTGACAGTGTGGGGCTACGACGTCGTGGGTCACTCCGGTGCGCACTTCGCGGCCGCCCACGACCGCCGGGATGTCGGCCTGCTGCGCGCCCACGTCGGCGAGCGCGCCCTGGAGCGCGGCGCGTTCGGGAGTCCCCGGCGCATAGCTCAGCACCGGCTCGTTATGGGGGATTGGGATGTTCCAGGTACCGCTCATTACTTCACCGGAGATCGTGGGTTCCGGCGAAAGATAATCAGAACAGACCTTCCGGCGGCCGCCCTGGGCCACCCAGCAGTGGCTTCTCGAGTACCGTGAAGCCGCTGTCCTTGAGAATGGCCTGGCCTTCCGTAGAGAAGATGAATCGGACAAACGCCTGGGCGGTACGGGGGTGGGGAGCGGCGGTCGGGATGGTGAGCGCATACACGATCGGCTCGCCCACGAATTCCACTGAGTCACTCGCCGCACGGTGGGCCCCGGGAAGCCGTACCCGGGCCTGCGAGTACCAGTCGGCGAGCTTGGGATCGCTCAGGTCGATCTCCGGCGGTAGCTCCACGTGGCGCAGCCCAGCCATCTTGGCGATGGACGCGTAGGACCAGGAGTAGTCCAGCTCCCCGGCCTGCACCAGCGCGGTGAGGTCGGCTTCCTTGGGACGGATGTACTTCGGGGGGAGTGCCCGCTCCAGCCGGCCCGCGAGGCCCGGCTGTTTGTAGAACTTTTCGGCGAGCTGGAACGCCATCAGGGTGCGATATCCGTTCGGATCCAGCGCGGGATCCGACCGGCCGGCCCGCACTCCGGGCCGAAGCAGCACCTGCCACCAGTTCTGGCCGTTGATCTCGCCCGCCCCGGTCGACTCGTCGGTGTAGATGAGGACCATCGAATTCCGGGCGAAGGTCGCGAACCAGGTGGCGTATTGCGGGAACAGGAGTTTCGGAATGACGCCGTAATCCGCCACGCCGATCACATCCGGGATCTTACCGAGCTCGGTCAGCTTCCGGGCTGCCTCGAGGCTGCCCGAGTTCTCCTGCGCCGGGACCACACCGGGGTGTTTGGCCTTGAAGGCACGCAGCAGGTCGTTGAACGGCTTTGCCAGGCTGCCGGCGTTGAAGACTACCAGCTGCCCGGTAGGAGGCGTCTGGCCGTGCGCTGGAGCCCGCGCACCAGCGGTACAGCAGAAGAGCACTCCGTAAATCAGGCCACGCATACACACCTCGCGCGCTCAGTCGATGCATCAGAATTTTGCTTGGACCTGTGCCAGGAGCCGGCCTTTCCGCACGCCAGGCTCGCCGATCCGGCGAGAGAGGTAGTCGAAGGTCAGCCGGAGATTCTTGCCGCTGGGGTAGACATTGAGGCCCGCGGTCCAGGCCCGATTCTTTACTGCAGTGGTCACGCCGGGCCGAGCGAACTCCTCGTACTTTCCCACCGCTTGAACCGTGGGAACGAGGTAGACCGCGCCGAGGCCATACCATCCCCAGTCGTCTGAGCCCGAGGCTTCGTCCCTCGACTGCCCCAGGTACTCGCCTTTGGCCGAGAACCGGGTGTCCTCAAAGGCGGCATCGACCCCGTAGCGAGTGCTGTCGCCGAAGTACCGGGCACCGTTCACCGCGAGTGCGAGCTGGGGCAGCAGGCGGACTGCCAG
>JBDTUV010000249.1:0-4564 GCA_040007575.1 Gemmatimonadales bacterium | reverse complement strand
GGTGCCTGGGCGATCGGCTGCCTGGGCTGCGGGGTCGGGGCTGGCTTCGCTGCTGGCGTCGAGACCGGCTTGGGCGCGGGCCACGCGGCGAGCGCCGCCTGAGTGGCAGCCTCTCGCGATGACGGCGCCGCCGCCGGGGGAGAGGCGTCTGCCTCGCCGAGCTTCAAAGACGACAGGGGCTTCACCGGTGGTCCCGCCACCAGATCGGCCTGCGTAAGCGGCATCGAGACTGCAAGCTTGTAGTGGGGATGAAACTGAATCGGCAGCCACTTGCTGGTGGCGTTGTGATAGATGCGGGCCTTGGAAGTCACGACGTTACGGCGGATCGCCACGGCCAGCTCCTCGATGGTCCGAAAAGCGGTCTCTTCGCCGGGCGACAGCTCGATTCGATACATGCACACCTCAAGCTGCGGTGAGGTTTAACCAGAGGTGCTGAGGACGAACTACTCTGCGATTTTCGTGCTCGGGAGCGATGCACTTTTGTTCATGCCGGCCTGACAGCCAAGAATCGCTGCAAAGCTTGTAGATGGAGGAAGCACTGCGATGCCTGTCAGGGGGTTGGTGGTGTGCTCCTTTCTGCAGCTTGCCGGGACGGCAGCGCGGCTGAACCTTTAGGGCGCGATCTGACAATTTTCGAGTCTGGTAGATTGCGAGGAAAGCTGCCTGGAACGAGAGCGGGACCTGCTTTAGAAGAGCGCGATCCGGGGGGTGTCGTGCTCCGGGCAGAGCGTGTATCCAAGCGTTACGGGCGGGTTCTGGCGCTCGATGCGGTGTCGATCGACGTCCGGCGTGCCGAGTGCGTGGCGCTGATAGGAGAGAGCGGCTCAGGGAAAACCACGCTGCTTCGGTGCTTCAACCGACTGGTCGACCCGGACGACGGGCGGGTTCTGGTGGACGGAGTCGAGGCAGCGGAGCTGGATCCCATCGCGCTCCGGCGGCGAATCGGCTACGTGCCGCAGGACGGTGGCCTGCTGCCGCACTGGCGAGTCCGCCGTAATGTCGAGCTGGTTCCCTGGCTGCGCCGGATGCAGAACAGTCAGGAGCCGGCCGAACGCGCACTCGCGCTGGTTGGGTTGGAGCCGGCGATCTTTGCCGATCGCTGGCCTCGCGAGCTGTCCGGCGGGCAGCGCCAGCGGGTTGCGGTGGCACGGGCGCTTGCGGCCAGTCCGGACGTCATTCTGCTCGACGAGCCGTTCGGAGCGCTGGACGCCATTACCCGAGCCGATCTCCAGATTGCGTTCGATGGAATTCGACGGGAGCTGAAAATCTCCGCTTTGCTGGTAACGCACGACCTGAGCGAGGCCTTTCTGCTCGCCGATCGGATAGTGGTTATGCGCCAGGGCCGGGTAGAGCAGGAAGCCAGTCCCACCGAGCTTCGCCAGGATCCAGCGACTGAGTATGTGCGCCAGCTGCTGCTCCGCGCCCGAGTGCTGGCCGCGTGAACAGGCTCGTCGGGTTATTCGGATCTCTGGCGCTGCTGGCGGGGGTTTCCATTCCTGCGGGGGCTCAGAACCCACCCGCCCGGCGGATCGTAGTTGCTTCGAAGCCGTTCGGAGAGTCGTACCTTCTGGCGGAGATGTTCGCGCAGCTGCTGGAGGCCAGGCACTTCACGGTAGACCGGCGGCTGGGGCTCGGGGCCACCGAGATCGCGTTCAGGGCCCTTCGGACCAACGCCATCGACGTTTATCCGGAGTACACCGGAACCGGACTCCTGGCGATACTGGGGGAGCGCCCCAGCCCTGACCCGCGCCAGGTTTTTCGCCAGGTGGCTCGCGAGTTCCGCGAGCGTTACGGCGTGCGATGGCTCCCCCCGCTCGGCTTTCAGAACACGTATGCCATAGCCGTGCGGCGTGAGACGGCACAAAGACTGAAACTCGCCACCCTGAGCGACCTGGCCCGGGTGTCACCCACCCTGAGCGCCGGGCTCACGCCGGACTTCATCGGGCGGGCCGACGGCCTGCCGGGTCTCGCAAAAGCCTATGGTGTTCGCTTCGGCTCGGTGCGCGCTCTCCTGCCCGCGGTGAAATACCAGGCTCTTGCAGCTCGGGAGGTGGACGTGATCGATGGCTACTCCACCGATGGATTCATCGCCCGCTACGATCTCGTGGTGCTGCAGGACGACCAACACTTCTTCCCACCTTATGAGGCGGCCGCTCTGGTCGGCCCCGCTTTTCAGCGCGACTCGCCGTCAGCCGTATCCGTGCTGACCGAACTGAGCGGACTGCTCACCGAGACGGACATGCGGCGGCTCAACCGGCGGATCGAGGTGGATGGTATCCCGATTCCGCGAGTGGCGGCCGCGGCACTGTTGAGTCTCGGCCTGACTCGGGACGTGCCCCTCGGGACCAGGCCGACCAAGGATGCTTCGCGAGGCGGAGTCTTCCCCTATCTTTGGAGTCAGCGCAGCACAATCATGAGCCTGACCCTTCGGCACCTTCTTCTCGTAGGTGTCTCGCTGGCCGGCGCTATTGCGGTAGCGCTGCCACTGGGGCTTGCTCTGGAGCGGGGTCGTGGCGCGGCGGAATCCGTGATCCGTGGCGTCGGGGTACTGCAAACCCTTCCCAGCATCGCCCTGCTCGCGTTCATGATCCCGCTCCTCGGCATCGGCGTGGTTCCCGCCCTGGTCGCACTCTTCCTTTATTCTCTGTATCCCATTCTGCGCAACACCTACACCGGTGTGAGAGACGCGGCGCCGGAGGCGGTTGGCGCGGCATGGGCGCTGGGCATGACACCGGGGCAGGTCCTGCGTTACGTTCGGCTGCCGCTCGCGGCTCCAGTGATCATGGCGGGTATCCGAACCGCGGCCGTGATCAACGTGGGCACGGCGACCCTGGCTGCCTTCATTGGAGCGGGCGGCCTTGGAGATCCCATTGCCGCGGGTCTGGCGCTGTCGGACACGCGGATGATCCTGTCGGGCGCCCTGCCAGCCGCGCTGCTCGCGTTGCTGGTGGATGCCGTACTCGGCGCGTCTGAGCGCCTGGTGACGCCAGGCCGATAGTGTCTTCATTCACGCAGGTCGAGTGACCCGGTGCGACTCAATCCGTTCGACGCTCTTAGCCCGAAACCAGAGCTGGCACCGCAGGTGGCCGCTGTCCCGTATGACGTGGTGAACCGGGAGGAGGCCTGTGAGCTGGCCCAGGGGAATCCCTACAGCTTCCTCCACGTCGGCCGGGCGGACATAGACCTTCCGTCAGACGTTGATCCTCACGACCCGCGAATCTATCGCAAGGCGCGCGAGGCACTCGACCGCTTCATCGCTCAGGGCGTGCTGGTACGCGAAGGCGCACCGGCGCTGTACCTCTACCGCCAGATCATGAACGGCCGGGTCCAGACCGGCGTAGTCGGCTGCGTACACATTGACGACTATGAGCAGGATGTCATCCGCAAGCACGAGAAGACCCGCCCCGACAAAGAGGACGACCGGACCAGACACGTCCTCACCCTCGAGGCCCACGCCGAGCCCGTGTTCCTGACGTACCGCGGACGCCCCGCGATCGACGTCCTCTCCGAACCGGTGCTGGCTTCCGACCCGGCTCATGATTTCACGGCTTCGGACGGTGTCCGGCACACCGTCTGGCGGATATCCGACCCCGCCGCATGGCTCGAGGCTTTCCGAGAGGTGCCGCACGCGTACGTCGCCGATGGCCATCATCGCTCGGCGAGTGCCTGGCGGGCGGGGAAGGAGAGGCGAGCCGCCAACCCCAGGCATGGGGGTGAGGAGGAGTACAACTGGTTTCTCGCGGTGCTGTTCCCCGGCGACCAGCTCACTATCCTGCCCTATAATCGTGTAGTCCGGGATCTGGGCGGTAAGTCCCCGATTGAGGTACTGCAGGCTCTCCGTTTGGTGGGCCGGGTCTCGTCGGCCGATCATCCTCGCCCGCCGCGCCCGGGCACCTTCTGTGTGTATCTGGCCGATGCCTGGTACCGGGTCGAGCTCGAGGAGCAAGGGATCGACCGCCAGGATCCGATAGGATCACTGGACGTGTCGCTGCTACAGGATCAGGTGCTGGGACCCATCCTGGGAGTGGGCGATCCGCGCACCGACAAGCGGATCGATTTCGTGGGCGGCATCCGGGGCACGGCCGAGCTCGAGCGCCGGGTAAAGTCGGGCGAGATGGCCATCGCGTTTTCGTTGTATCCAACCACGGTGGATCAGCTGATGGCGGTCTCGGACGCCGGAGCCGTCATGCCTCCCAAGAGCACGTGGTTCGAGCCCAAGCTGCGGAGTGGGCTGTTTGTGCATACGTTCTAGGGGAAGTCTAAGGTCTAGGGTCAAGAGTCTACGCCCTTTGGCTGTCGACTTGTTCGGTCGACTCAGGCCTAGACCCTAGACTCTCGACCCTTGACCTTGTGTTTTCGGAGACTGAATGAAGGTCTTGATAGCCGACAAATTCGAAAAGGTCGGGATCGACGGGCTCAAGGACCTCGGGTGCACCGTTGTCTCCGAGCCCGACGTGAAGGCTGAGGCGCTTCCAGCGTTGGTTCGGCAGATCGACCCGCACATTCTGATCGTCCGCAGCAAGAAGGTGAACGCCGACACGCTTCGGGCCGGCACCGCGCTGAC
>JBDTUV010000248.1:0-4574 GCA_040007575.1 Gemmatimonadales bacterium | reverse complement strand
ATGCCCGGGAGCGGGGAGCCGCGCACCGCGAGGAGGCCCTGACCCAGCGGGAGCTGAGCCTCCGCAGTCGGGAGGGCGAGGCCGACCGGCTGGCCCAGGAGCAGCGGATCAAGCTGGAGCGAATCGCGGGGCTCACCGCCGAGGATGCCCGGCGCGAGATCCTCCAGCGGATCGAGGACGAGGCCCGGGGTCAGGCTGCGGCCCTGGTGCGCGACATCAAGGAGCAGGCGCGCCGCACCGCCGACCGGGACGCGCGGCGGATCATCTCCATGGCGATCCAGCGGCTGGGCGCCGAGCACACGGCGGAGAGCACGGTGGCCGCCGTCGCCCTGCCGAGCGACGAGATGAAAGGCCGGATCATCGGACGCGAAGGGAGGAACATCCGCGCCTTCGAGACCGCCACCGGCGTCGACGTCATCATCGACGACACTCCCGACACCGTCATCATCTCCTGCTTCGATCCCATCCGGCGCGAGGTGGCGCGTCGGTCACTCGAGGCGCTCATCGTGGACGGCCGCATCCACCCGGGCCGGATCGAGGAGATCGTCGTGAAGATCCGGGCCGAGCTGGATAATCAGCTGGTCGAGCTGGGTGAGCAGGCCGCGTACGACACCGGCGTGCACGGGCTCCACCCCGAGATGATCAAGCTCATCGGCCGGATGCGTTACCGCACCTCCTACGGCCAGAACATCTACGACCACTCGAAGGAAGTGGCCTGGCTGGCGGGCATGATGGCGGCCGAGCTGCATGTGGACGTCCTCCTGGCCAAGCGCGGCGCGCTGCTGCACGACGTAGGCAAGGTCCTCACCCACGACAGTGAAGGAACCCACGTGGAGCTGGGCGTCGAAGTCGCCCGGAAGTATGGAGAGACCGCGGCGGTCATCAACTGCATTCAGGCTCATCATGACGACGTGCCGCACGAGTCCACCGAGTCGGTGCTGGTCCAGGCTGCCGACTCCATCAGTGGCTCGCGGCCGGGCGCCCGGAGAGAGGCCTTCGAGAGCTACGTGAAGCGGCTGACCCGGCTGGAAGAGATCGCCAACGCTTTCCCCGGGGTGGAGAAGAGCAATGTCATTCAGGCAGGACGGGAGATCCGGGTGGTGGTGACCCCCGAACGCATTGACGACGGGGCCGCGGCGCAGCTCTCGGAGTCCATCGCCCGAAAGATCGAGGGCGAGCTGCAGTATCCTGGTCAGATCAAGGTAGTGGTGATCCGGGAAACCCGAGCCATAGACTTCGCGCGATGAGTGCGCGGATTCTCGACGGGGTAGCGATCGGCAAGGCGATCCGGGAAGAAGTGGCGGCCGAAGTGGCGCGATTGAGCCGAACCGGTAGGAAGCCAGGACTGGCGGCCGTGCTGGTGGGCGAAGATCCGGCCAGCGCCGTGTATGTGCGGTCCAAGGGGAAGGCGTGCGAGGAAGCGGGAATGCACTCGGTCACCCTCAGGCTGCCGGCCGAAACGTCCGAGGCTGAGCTGCTGGCGACCGTCGATCGCCTCAACGCCGACCCCGCAGTCCATGGCATCCTGGTCCAGCTGCCGCTGCCCCAGCACATGAACAGCGAGAAGGTGCTGCAGCGGATCGACCCGGCGAAGGACGTGGACGGGTTCCACCCGGTGAACGTCGGCAAGCTGGTCACCGGCGATAAGACCGCGTTCCGGCCGGCCACCCCTTATGGCGTACAGCAGATGCTGATTCGCTCCGGCATCGAGACCAAAGGAGCGCATGCGGTCATTGTGGGCCGCTCGAACATCGTGGGCAAGCCCATGGCCAACCTGTTGATTCAGCAGGGCCCCGGCGGCGATGCCACGGTGACGGTGTGCCACTCGCGGACGCGTGACCTCCCCGCCGTGACGCGACAGGCCGACATCCTGGTCGCGGCAATCGGGAAAGCGGAATTCGTCACTGCAGACATGGTCCGGCCCGGAGCGGTCGTCATCGACGTGGGCATCAACCGGGTGGAGGACGCCTCGCGGCCCAAGGGTTACCGCCTGGTGGGAGACGTGGCCTACGAGCCCGTTGCAAAGATCGCATCTGCAATTACTCCCGTGCCCGGGGGCGTGGGCCCCATGACCATCGCCATGCTGCTGCAGAACACGCTGCAAGCAATGAAGCAGATGACAGCCGACTAGATAGTGAGAAGTAACTCACTTCTCACTTGAAGCTTTTGCCTGAGCCCAAATTCATCTATGACCTTATCGCTGTCGCTTAACACCCCCTCTGTCTCGGACCAGGTCTGGTCCGTCGGCCGGCTCAATACTGCGATCAAAGCGCTGATCGAAGGCAACTTCCCGCCCATCTGGGTGCGCGGGGAGGTGCTGCAGTGCAAGGTCTGGTCGAGCGGGCACTGGTACTTCACCCTGCGCGAGGGGCGGAGCCAGGTTCGCTGCTCCATGTTCAAGTTGAACGCTTCGAGGGCAGGGAAGCCACCGGCGGATGGAACCGAGGTCTTCGTCCTGGCCAGGCCGGGGCTGTACGAAGAGAAGGGTGAGTTCCAGCTCATCGTCTCCCGCATGCTGCCGACCAGCGCAGTCGGGCAGAAGCAGCAGGAGCTGGAGCGGGTGAAGACCCTCCTGCAGAAAGACGGCCTGTTCGATCCGCTGCGTAAGCGCGCGGTGCCGCCGTACGTCAGCACCATTGCAGTGGTGACCTCTCGCGATGGCGCGGCGCTGAAGGACGTGGTGACGGTCACCCGGAAGCGGTGGCCCTGCGCCAGGATCGTGCTGGTCGGGGCACGGGTTCAGGGCGAGGGCGCCGTCGAAGACCTCGTGCGCGCCCTCAAGCTGGTGAACCGGCTTCCCGGCCTCGATCTCTGCATCGTGGGCCGGGGTGGCGGCGCCCGGGAGGACCTCGCTGCCTTCAACAGCGAGCAGGTGTGCCGCGCCCTGGCCAACGTGAGGGTACCCACGATCTCCGCCGTTGGGCATGAGATCGATATCTCGCTCACCGACCTGGTCGCCGATCTTCGAGCCGCCACCCCGTCCGCTGCGGCAGAGCTGGCGGTCTCCGATCGGCGCGACGTGCTGCGCCTGGTTGATGACCTGTCGGTGCGTCTCGCGTCGGGACTTACCGGGCGCACTCGGCTGGCGGCGGCGCGCCTGGCGCGCAGCGCCGACCGGCTGCACGCGGGGATAGAGGGGGCTCTCGAGTCGCGGCGCAATCTGGCCGACCGGCTTGCGGCCCAGCTCGATGCGCTGAGCCCGCTCCGGGTGCTCGGTCGCGGCTACGCGGTGCCGATGGATAACGCGGGCCGGGTACTCAAGCAGCGGGCCGATTTCATCAAGGACTCCCGCTTTAGCCTGCGCGTGGCCGACGGCGACGTTCGGGCCCGGGTGGAGTGATCCGCTATGCCCAAGACTGATCCCAGTCGGTCCGCGCCGGGCCTGGCCGAGGAGCTCGCCCGACTGGAGGAGATCGTCCGGAAGCTGGAGGCGGAGGATGTTGAGCTGGACACGGCGCTGGAGCTGTTCGAGGAGGGTGTCGCCCGGCTCAGAGCCGCGCGGGAGCGGTTGGTAGCTGCCGAGCTGAAGGTGCAGGCCGTCCTGGAGGAGGCGGGGGGCGACCTCAGGCTGACCGATCTCGATGCCTGAAGCCGCTTCGGCGGCGGCGACTGATCTGCTGGCGGAGGCGAGAGACCGGACCGACACGCTCCTCAATGGTTGGTCAAAGCGTCTGGAGCAGGAGATCGGCGGACGCCAGGGTCAGGCGCTGTCCTATGCCCTTCGCACTCCCGGTAAGAGGGTTCGCGCGGCGCTGCTGATGGCGGCCTACCGCGCGCTCGGGGGCCGCTCGCCTGCCATCGCCGGCGTTGCCGCAGCAGTCGAGACGGTGCACACCTACTCCCTGGTGCACGATGATCTCCCCTGCATGGACGACGACGACCTCCGGCGGGGTCGCCCCACCACTCATCGCGCCTTCGATGTTGCCACCGCCACCCGGGTCGGATTCCTGCTCGTGCCGGTGGCGGCACGGCTCCTCGCCGTAGCGGCAGGCGAGCTCGGCTTGCCCACCAGCACACTCGGCTCGATGGCGGGGGAGCTATTCCAGGCCGGCGGGATCGAAGGCATGGTGGGAGGGCAGTGGCTCGATCTGGAAGCCGAACGCCGGAGATTGCCGCTCTCCAAGCTGATCGAGGTCCACCGGGGCAAGACCGGCGCCCTGATCCGGGCAGCTTGCACCCTCGGAGGGCTGGCGGCGGAGGCGGGACCGGGACAACTGGAGGGCCTCACCGCCTACGGGGAAGATATCGGTCTGGCGTTTCAGATCGCGGACGATGTCCTCGACGCCACCGGCACCAGCGAGGAGCTGGGGAAGCCGGCCGGCCGCGATGCCCAGCTGGCAAAGTCCACCTATGTGGTCTTGCTGGGCATCGACGGAGCCCGCTCGGAGGCCCAGCGGCTGGCCCAAAGCGCGGTGGCGCACCTCGACCGGACCAGCGTTCCGTCGGCCTCGTTGGGGGCTTTGGCCGGGTATATTGTAACGAGGAGTTCGTGACCACAGCGGGGCGGCGGGGCAGAGGGGCAGTGCGTGCCGACGGTGGAGTTCGTTGGTGTGCTATTGCCCGCCCTGCTGCCC
>JBDTUV010000247.1:0-4583 GCA_040007575.1 Gemmatimonadales bacterium | reverse complement strand
ATTGCGGCCAATCAGGACAGCGTGGCCAAACTAACCGACGCCATGATCGAGCTCAGGATGGCTGATGCGCAGGTCTCCCGTGACGAAGTCAAGCAGCAGGCGAAGTATCTCAATCCGGTCCAGCGGGCTCGGCTCTATGTAATGCGGGAGCGATTCGCGCACCGGCTTAGGGAGGTGCACGGGCACCGCGGCGATATGGGGAGGCACCGGCGGGAGATGAAACAGCACTGGGGAGAGATGGGAGAGGGTGGGAAAGAACAGATGAGGGGTCGAGATCGTCAAGGTCCACAGCAAGGCACTCCGCAGGATAGCAGCGGCCGTAGCTAAGACTGTGTCACCCTGAGAGAAGCGAGGGGGCCGAAGCAGTGTTCAGCCCCTCACTTCGTTCGGGGTCACAACGTTGCTACATTCTAGGGACTTCCCCCTACAGGATATCGCGATGCGCCGCTGGACGTCGCTGACGCTCGCTCTTCTTTCCACGCCGTGGCTCGCTGCGGCGCAGGCCCCTACGGTATACCGCATCCCAGTCACCGGTGTGGTCGAGAACGGCCTGGCGCCGTACGTCGCCCGCAGCCTGCGTGAAGCCGAGTCTGCCGGGGCGCTAGCCGCGTTTCTCGATATCGATACCCCCGGTGGCCGAATAGACGCCGCGGAGCGCATCGCCGACGCAGTGCGCAACGCCCGGATTCCGGTCTATGCCTTCGTGAACCCGAGGGCATACAGCGCCGGGGCCCTCATCGCGATTTCCACCAACGGCATCTACATGCGGCCTGGCGCCGTCATCGGGGCGGCCACACCGGTTGACGGGCAGGGCACCAAGGCATCTGAAAAGATGGTGTCCGCGATGCGGGCGGAGTTCCGGTCCATGGCGGAGCAGCGGGGACTCGATCCCAAGCTTGCCGAGGCGATGGTGGATGAGAACGTGGAGATCCCGAATGTGGTCAAGAAGGGTCAGCTTCTGACCCTGAGCACCAGCGAAGCGGTCAGGCTCCGGTTTGCCAAAGGCGCGGTAGCCGACGAGGCTGCATTGCTCGAGGCCATCGGCCATGGCAACGCGCGGGTCGTGACCACCGAGCCGAACTGGGCAGAGGGCCTGGTTCGATTCCTCACCAACCCGCTGGTGGCGCCACTCCTGCTCTCCATGGGAATCCTCGGTCTCGTCTTCGAGATCAAGACTGGTGCGTTCGGCCTCGGCGGCATCCTCAGCCTCGTCTCCCTCGGTCTGTTCTTCGGCTCGAGTTTGATACTCGGCCTGGCTGGCTGGGAAGAGGTGCTCCTGCTGGGCCTTGGCGCTATCGCCCTTGCGGTCGAGATCTTCATCCTTCCGGGGTTTGGTGTGGCGGGCGTACTGGGTGCACTGGCAATCGTCGCATCGATGATCCTGGCCATGATGGGTGCGCATCCGACCACCGGTGATGTGGCTCAAGCTCTCGCAGTGCTAGGCGCCAGCCTCTTCATCACCTTGGCAGTCATTTACGCCTGGCTCCGTCACCTGCCCAACAGCGGCCGCTTCAGCGGGCTCCTTCTCAAGGGAGCGGTACACAAGTCCCAGGGGTTCGTATCGGCACCAAACCGGGGTGACCTGGTGGGCCGTGATGGCGTAGCCGTTACCGACCTCCGCCCCTCGGGCACGGCCCGCGTGGGAGAGGAGCGGCTGGACGTGGTCACGGAGGGCGAGTACGTGCCCCAGGGCAGCCGGGTCCAGGTGGTCCAGAGCGACGGTTACCGGCACGTGGTGCGAGCGGTCTCGTAGGCCTTTCTCTTACTTCAAGGATGTACCGTGGACCAATCCACACTGAGTCTCGGTGTCGTGTTCGCGCTGATCTTCATCGGCTTTATCCTGCTGATCGTTTTCTTCCGCTTCATCCCGGTTGGTCTCTGGATCACCGCCTGGGCCTCCGGCGTACCGGTGTCGTTCCTCACGCTCTTCGGCATGCGGTTCCGGAAGGTCAATCCTTCCAACATCGTGAACCCGCTCATCAATTCCTCGAAGGCTGGTCTGACCCTCGAGATCAACGAGCTGGAGGCGCACTATCTCTCCGGTGGGAACGTCCAGCGAGTGGTGAGTGCGCTGATCTCCGCTGACAAAGCGGGCATCCCGCTCAGCTTCAAGCAGGCCACCGCCATCGACCTGGCCGGCCGGGACGTGTTCGAGGCGGTCCAGGTAAGCGTCAACCCGAAGGTGATCACCACTCCGAAGGTCGCCGCGATGGCTAAGGACGGCATTCAGCTGCTGGCGCTCGCCCGTGTAACCGTTCGGGCCAATATCAACCGGCTGGTTGGTGGGGCCGGAGAGGAGACGATCCTCGCGCGGGTTGGCGAGGGCATCGTGAGCACTATCGGCTCGGCCTCTTCGCACAAGGCGGTCCTGGAGAACCCTGATCTGATTTCGAAGACGGTGCTCGCCAAGGGGCTCGACGCGGGAACCGCATTCGAGATCCTGTCCATCGATATCGCCGACGTGGATGTGGGCAAGAACATCGGAGCCGAGCTTCAGACCGACCAGGCGGAAGCCGACAAGCGCATTGCGCAGGCCAAGGCGGAGGAGCGCCGTGCGCTCGCCGTAGCGATGGAGCAGGAGTTCAAGGCCGAGGCCCAGAACCAACGCGCCAAAGTGATCGCGGCCGAGGCCCAGATACCGCTGGCGATGGCGGAGGCGTTCCGCAACGGAAACCTGGGGGTCATGGACTACCAGCGCTACCGGAACATGCAGGCCGACACAACCATGCGGCAGGCAATTGCCGGTCAGGGCGACGCCAACTCGGCGCAGGGCTCCTGAGTCATGGACTTCGACGGCTGGGTCTACATTGCCGCGGGTGTCTGGTTCCTGCTGAGCCTGCTGAGCAAGGCTAGAGCCGGGCGTGAGAGGGAGCCGTCTCCCCCGGAACCATTCACGGACCCCCGGCAGCCGTCAGTACGCGATCTGCAGCCTGATGCCACGCAGCGGGAAGGTTCCCGACTGGAGCAGGTGTTGCGTGAGCTGGAGCGGTCGCTGGAGCAGGCAGGTTCGACCAGCCGGCCGGTGCGCCTTCCGCCTCCCGAGGCTGAAGAGTTCGAAGAGCGCGAGTCTCTGGAGAGCGAGCCGGAGGTCGTGAGCCTGGAGCGGGAAGTGCGACGGGCGTCGAGGAAGGAGTTTACCCAGGACGAAGACGCGGAGGCTCTAGTGGCCCGCCGAATCACGGCGGCGTCGGTTCGGGACTCCGCGCGCACCAAGGCGGACCACGTCAAGGTCGACGCCCAAATCAAGCAGGAGCCGGCCGACCACACCGCCACTCGCGGCCACACCACCGAGGAGCTCCGCCGCGCCGTAGTGTGGCGGGAGATTTTGGGGCCGCCGGCTTCAATGCGGGATGAGAGTGCCGATGGGTGAGTCAGGAGTCAGGACTCCAGACTCTCCCTCAGAACCCATACCTCACCGTCCCATACACCGATCTCGGTTGCCCCGGAGCGACGAATTCGCCGGCCCGTACCTCAGTGTAATGCTTGTCGAGAAGATTCCGCACGCCGACATTCACTTCAGCCTGCCCGATCCGCACGCCACCCGTCAGGTGCAGCAGCGCGTACGTAGGTAGCTCGACTCCGGGCTCGTCGAACGGGGTGTACGGGCCCACCAAATTGGTACCGACGCCGGCGTGCCAGATTGCGCCCTCGGGAGCGACCTCCACATTTCCGGAAGCCACGAACTTCGCGGTGTTGAAGACCCGGGCCCCGCTCAGCGTGTCGCCGTCCTCGGTCACCAGGTCGCGGTACTTCGCGTCAGTCACCGTCCCCCGGCCCCGGATGCGGATGACGTTGGACACCCGAGCGCTAAGGCCGGCGTCGATCCCCTGCCGCCGGCTCCGCCCTCCACTGGTGGAAATCAGCCGGAGCGGGTCGAAGGTCTGCTCGTTGCTGACCTCGGTACGAAAGAAGGCGAGGGAGCCCTGAATGGCTCGGGTGTCGACCTTGATCCCGGTCTCGTAAGCCCAGGCGGTGATGAAGGGCAGGGAAGGGTCCTCGACGACCCCGTTCGTCTGACGAAATCCGCGAGAAATATTGGCGTAGATGTCGGCGATCCGCTTGAGATGGTAGAGTGCGCCAATCTTTGGTGAGAAGAGTCCCTTCGTGTCTGCGAGGGGCAGCTCCCCGTCAGGGGCGGAACGGGTTCCCAGGACGTCGTATCGCCCACCCAGGCTCAGGCGGAAGTGAGGGCCGACGTCGGTCGAGGTCTGAAGGAAGAGCGCACCAGAGGCCTGTCGGGTCACGACCATTATCTGCGCCGCATCCCTGATCAGGTTGGTCGTCAGCCAGTTCTCAAAATGGGAGTGATCCCACCTGCCTTCGCCACCGAAGGTCACCTCCGACCGGCCGAGGGTCAGGGTCGCGGCGCTGGTCGCGCCGAAGCCGTAGCGCCTGTCCTCCTCTTCAGTCTGGCTGCCGGTTCCTTCACCGGCTCCGCCTTCCGGTGGAATGGTGAGAAAGAGCTGCCAGCGCCCCTGGGTCGCATAAAGTGTGCTCCGCCAGATGAGCCCGGACGGTGTGACTACCCGAAGGCTCACCCGCTCCTGGGCGCGGCGCTTGAATCCGCCGTCGGTTGGATTGGA
>JBDTUV010000246.1:0-4584 GCA_040007575.1 Gemmatimonadales bacterium | reverse complement strand
GGGCGGCAGGGCGGCAGGGCGGCAGGGCGGCAGGGCGGCAGGGCGGCAGGGCGGCCCGCACCGCGATCATGGAGGCCGGCCCCTGCTCGCTGTGATCCACGCCCTTTCGGCCGCTGCTCTGCTCCACCTATTTGGGTGCTCTCGACCACCAGAGCATCACTCCAACCACGAGCACGCCGGCATGAGTAAAACAACCGACCCGAACCGCGATAACGCCCCACTCGGCAAGAAGATCCAGGACCTCTACGATCTCATCGACGGGATCGAGATCGCCATGTTCACCACCCGCCGCCCGGACGGACACCTGGTCTCCCGGCCGATGGCCACCCAGACCCAGGCCGAAGGCGCCGATCTCTGGTTCGTCACCGACATCGAGTCGAACAAGCTGGATGAGCTGGGCTTCGATCCCCAGGTCAATCTGGCGTATTATCGCGATGGCGGCCGGGAGTGGGTCTCGGTGAGTGGCACTGCGATGGTGTCCCAGGACCGCATGGCCATCCACGAGCTGTACCAACCCGACTGGAAGGCCTGGTTCGGCGACGAGGGCGGGGAGCGCAACGGCGGACCTGACGATCCCAGGCTGGCACTGATCCTGGTAGAGGTCCACTCGGTCAGCTACCTCAAGGTGGACAAGCCCAAGCCGCTGGTACTGTTTGAGCTGGTCAGGGGGATGGTGACCGGCACGCCACCGAACATCGGAAAGCAGCGAGAGGTGAGCGGGGCGGACGTGAGGGCGCTGGGACCGGAGGTGAAGTAGGTGGGTGGGAGGCTATTGGCTATTGGCTATTGGCTACTTTCTGGCCGCTAGGGGTGTGCTATGGCCACCAATGCAGTTGGCTGATCCCTCAGGAAGGCCAAGACGCGGCTCAGGTTCTCGGTGTCCAGAGCCGCCAGACTCTCGTCAAGGATCATGATCTCAGGCCGCTGTAGCACTGCCCGGGCGATGAACACCCGAGTCTGCTCTCCGTGACTTAGCCGCCAGCCGGTCTCTCCCACCGGTTGGGACAGCCTTCCAGGCATGCGGTCGAGGAGGTCGCCAAGGCCCAGCGCCTGACACACTTCTTCGGCTTCTTCCAGTGCCTCACCGGATGGCGGCCACTCCCGACCCATCAGAAGGTTGAACGCCAGAGATCCCATGAAGAGCCGGTTGTCATGGAACTGCGGCACCAGGACCACCCGCCGTCGCCAGCGATCTGCGCCTACGGTTCGCAGGTCGAGCCCGCCGAGCAGCAGCACCCCATGCGACGACAGGCGATTTCCCGACAGGAGAGAGCCGAGTGTGGACTTGCCACTGCCGGAGGGTCCCTCTATCAGGATTCGGTCGGAGGGCCGCACCTTCACACTTGCCGCCTTCACCGCCGCTTCCTCTCGCGAGGCGTGCCGATAGGTTAGCCCGGAGCCTTCGAGGAGTGGTAACGCTCCAGGACCGGGACGATCTGCCAGCGGAGCAGCCGGTAGCACGAACCCGGCTGACTCCACCTCGTCGGTCGCCCCCGGCTGGATCAGCGATCGCAATCGAGTCCAGCTTACCGCCGCTACGGTGGCGTGGTCCAGACCGGTCGCAAGCTCCCGAAACGCGCGATATGCCAGCAGCACCCCACCGAAGGAGGTAGCCAGCGCTACGGCCGATGCTCGTCCGCTGATGAAAGACGGCAGGATCGGTAGCAGCCCGACCAGCAGCCAGGCCCGCGGTACCACCGCGTGGAGCGTGGCGGCGAGCCGGTCAACTGCCTCGCAAGAGCCTACATAGTGGGTCTGGAGCTGATCAATCCGCTGGTGCCACTCGGATGGAGCCTGCTGGACCAGGCGGGTCCGATGTCCCACCAGATTCTCGACCGCTTCATGCGTGAGGTCCAGCCGGGCATCGGCCCAGGCACGAAGCCGGTTGTGGTGCCGAAACGCCACGACCGACATGGCTCCGATTGAGACGATGAGCAGCACAGTGTGCGGGAGACCCCCAACCCCAGCGGCGAGCACTGCTCCGGCCAGGACCAGCTCCAGAATGGCCGTGAGAGAGACCAGTCCGCTGACAAGAGTCAATGTCTCCATGGCCTCAGCCTCCAGCGCGCGGCCCAATAGCTGACCGACGCCCAGATGGCGTATACTGGCGGGGTTGAGACTTTGCGCGCCGGCGAGGAGGCGTTGCTTCAGCGCGGTGCCCGTCTCGATCGCGAACAGGCCCGCCAGTACGGACCGCATCAGGCGTAGCGGGATCAGGGTCGCGATAAGGAGTGCCCACGGCACCAACGCTGCCACGCTGATTCTGTCCTCCAGCACCGACTTTCCCAGGATTAGCCACGACCCCAACCAGAAGGCCACGAATGCCAGGTGACCAGCCAGAAACAGGCCGAGCCACTTGAGCGAACCATTCTGTTGGAGCCGTCTCCAGCCAGTAAGCTCCGGGGCCGGCCGCAGGATCCAGCATCCACCAGATGCCGCCCCGACCAGGAGTTGTTCCAGCAAGGCGTTTCGGACCGCCTTCGTCCGCGCAGGTCCTGCACCGCAGTCTGCCGCCGCGCGAGCGCATTCCTCCTTCACGGGCAGGTCGAGTGGAGCCCGCAACAGATCGCCTATGTCGGTCAGAGGAACTTGTGGCTCACCGAGGTCCGGTGCGAGGAGCCTCAGTCTTCGTCTTCGGCTTCCCAGGACACATAGAACCCGTCCCCGCTCATTGGGGAGAGCGACAATCAGAGGCGCCGCATCCTTCAGGAATTGATCGATCTCCCTATAAGACACCTCGACCGGCTCCGCTTCGAGTCCCAGCGCTCGGGCGGCCTCCTGCATCAGGGCAAACCCTTCTTTTGTGTGGCACGGCGCCGGACCGGGACACGTCCGAGCTCCCGTCATGACGGTTCGCAAACGACTCCGTCTGCCCAAGGCTTCGACTGCCTCACCGAGGCGGTCGCTTGGCCACGCAGCCTCTACCCAGAGCTTCTCTGCCGCTACTCGCATGTGAGCTGGCCCCTGTCCATGCGCCACCGAGTCCACTCCTGCCGTCCCCAGAGCGCCTCGGATGCCCCCGCCGCCTCCGTCAATAGCTGGCAATAGTGCGACCCGGAACGCTCGCGCAGCTCTCTTGGGGTACCTACTTCCACCAGACGGCCGTGAGCGAGCACGAGAACGCGATCGAAGGTGTCGGCCGCGGCGACATCATGCGTGACGACCAACATTGTGGCGGATTCCCAGCGGCACCGGCATCGCTCCAGCAGTAATGCGCGCTGATCGGCGTCGAGCCCACGGAAGGCCTCGTCCAGAACCGCCAAACGCACGTCATCGCGCAGCATGGCCCGCCCGACACGGACGAGCTGTCCCTCACCTCCCGAGAGCGAGCCTCCCCCTTCGCCCAACACTTCCTGCATCCCTCGGGGAAGGCGCGCGAGCACCGGCTGAAGGGCGGCGTCATGCACGCTGCCGCCGACTCGGGCTTCCGCGCCTGAAGCCGTGCCGAAGAGCAGGTTATCCAGCAGCGTACGGTTCCAGATCTGTATGGCCGGGTCGATCCATGCGGTCACGGAGCGAAGCCGCTCCAGACCCTCGGCCGAGAGCGGCAGACCGTCCGCGCAGATCTGGCCGGTCGAAGGCTGGAGTACGCCGAGAGCCAGGCTCACCAAGCTCGACTTTCCCGCACCTGAGGCACCGAGGATCGCGACGTGCTCGCCCGCCCCGATGGAGACCGAGACATCCTCGAGAATTCGGTGGCCGCCGGCCATGACCGAGACATTCGAGAAGGCGAGCGCGACGCCTGGGCGGCTGGTAGTGGCTCCGGGTGGATTCCTGACGTGAGTCTCGCGAATGGGCGCGGAAACCTCGGCCGCAGCGGCGCGGACCGGCTCGACCAGCCGCAACGTGATGCTGCGGTGGTTGGGCAGCCGGCGTACGAGCACAGAGAACTCCTCGCCCAACAACGGAAGCGTGAGAGCCCAGTAGGCCAGCAAGAGAAAGGGACCCGTGGCCCCCGGCATCTGCGCCTGCCTCAGCAGGATCCAGATGGCCAAGCCGAATCCGGTGATCCCCTGAAGCAAGTCCATGGCCAGCACGGTCCCTAGCCGCGCGCGGGAAGCATGGACCCAGTCCACGATCTGGCTCTCTTGTTCCCGCCGGATTGCTTCGCCGGCAGCGTGCGCTCGAAGAGTCACCAGTCCCGCCAGCGTCTCGAAGTAGAAGCGGGAAAGCGCGCCCGTATGAGTCCGCACCCGCATGTCCTGCTCGAATAGCAAGGGCCAGAGCAGGAGCGGCCCCGTAATGGCGCAGAAGACACTGGCCAGAACCAGGCCGGCCGGAGCGCCGATCCAGGCCATCGCGGCACCGGTAAAAATGACTTGCAGGACGACCTGGATAATCCGAAGGCCGTCGCGCGGGAAGGTGCGGATCCGGTAGGCGGCATGAAGGCGCTCAGCGAGGTCCGAGATCGGGCGGCTGCCGAGGAAACGGGGCGGAAGGGTCAGCATCGTGCTTAGAAAGAGGGATCGTAGACCTACCTCGAGGCGACGGCCGAGGCGAGCCGTTGCTGAGGCCATGCCGGAATCGAGAGCGAGGAGCAGGGCCGACAGCGGGGTTTGCGACGCGGGCTTGAGCACCACGGCG
>JBDTUV010000245.1:0-4600 GCA_040007575.1 Gemmatimonadales bacterium | reverse complement strand
CCGGTCAGCACCACTCCGATGCGATCGACCCTACTGGCGGGCGGTAGTGTCGCTCGGCTGGTGATCTGAGGGATGATACCCCGTGGTATCTCCACTCTTGCTCCAGGAGCTGTCGGCCATGCTGGTCGAATCGGTCCGCATTGAGGTGCTATCCGTGCGGGCCTGTGGGTTGGCCTGGCCGGTCGTATCGACTCGCTCGGCGCCCGAGTATCCCGAGGTGTCCTGCGGGGTACCCGTACCCTGGTTCTGAAGGAACGTGTCGCTCGGCTGTTGCTGAGCCGGCGGAGCGATCGTGGTGTCCCGCTCCATGCCCCGGTAACCCGGCGGGTTCTGCTGCGCGCCTACCGAGTCGGTGCTCGTGGTGTCTCTGGCGGCGGCCGTCTCATCAGTGTCCGTCCGCGCCTTGTTGCCGGCACACGCCATTGCGCCAAACAGTACCGCCATGGCCGCGAAGCGCGTGGATGAATTGATTCGCATTCGACCTCCTCAGATCGCCGTTCAGTGAAGTCACCTGGGTCCCGCGTCCCGGTACCGCCTGCCCGGCGGACCATGCGCCCTGCCCAGTGGGATTGTTGAGCCGCGGGAGGAACGCACGATGTGGCGGCACGCAAACAGCAAGGCGGGCCGCACATCCCGGGCTGATCACTCTGGGCTTTATGCCCGGGACATCATACCCGTGGGCAACACCTCGTTCTGTGACTTGGGTCACGAGTATGTCCGTCATAATGTCATGCGACCCTCGGCGATACGAAGGCTCATGACGCTGGGTGAAGCCGGGCCCGGGAATTGCTGATCCAGGTACTGATGGGGTCTTGACCCCCGCATCGGTACAGCGAGTACATTTACGCCCCTTCAAAGCGTGTTACTTCGCTTCACGTTTCAACCCACGGATGGTCATTCTTGACTGGTTTGTATCGGCTGAAGCTCGCTTCGGCAATGCTGCTCTTCGCGCCATTTTCCGACCTGATCGCCCAAGGCGAGGAGGGGTCGGTCAGCTCCCGGGTATCGGAGTGGTATGCCTCCGCTGCGCGCAGCGCTCCGGGCCAGTGGGGGATCGCCATCGCCGACCAGTCGGGCCAGATGCTCTGGAGCCTGAATCCCGATCAGTGGCTCATGCCGGCCTCCACCGTCAAGGTATTCACCACCGGCTACGCCCGGAGCGTGCTAGGGGGCACGGCCCGTCGAGCCACCAGGGTTGTGGGCGCAGGTGTCGTCGACACTGCGAAAGGTGAGTGGCTCGGCAACTGGGCTCTCGAGCTGAACGGTGACCCCTCCCTCGAGCGTGCCGAAGGATCCGGACCCACGTTGTACGACCTTGCCTTCCAGCTCGCAGGTGCCGGGGTAAAGCGTTTATCCGGTCCGCTTCAGGTTCAGAGCGCCAACGGTCCAGCCACTGCGGTCTATCCCGAAGTGTGGTCTCGGAGGCACGCGGGACGCCTGTTCGCTCCGCTGGTGGGGCCGCTCACCGTCCACGAGAACGTCGTTTGGCTCACGGTGCAGGCGGGCCCGAGGGTCGGAGCACGGGCACGGCTCATTCAGACGGCACCGAACGGGATCGCCTCGCTGGTCTCGGTCACCGCCACCACAGCTGGCGGCCGCCGGTCCAGGCTGAGGCTGCGCCCTCGAAGTGGCGGAGGGTGGGTCGTAACCGGGACGATTGGCGTCCGGGCTGCACCTCGCCGGCTCACGACGGTCACCAGAGACCCCGAAGCGGTCCTGGGAGCCGTCTGGGCGACAGCACTCCGGAGGGCGGGAATCGTGTGGGACCAGGCTGGAAAGTCGCAGACTCCGCTGGATGCATCGCTCAAGGTGCTCGCTGAGGTTGCATCACCGCCGCTGGATTCGCTCGCCAGCGAGATCAACCGCAGAAGCCTCAACCTCGGTGCCGAGCTGCTGCTGCAATGGGCTGGGGGCCCGGTGGACGGGCCAGCGCACCTGACCGCGCACGTCCAGGAAGTCACCGGCCAGGCTGGCGGGGTCTACCTGGTAGATGGGAGTGGGCTCTCCTACCAGGATCGGGTCAGCCCGTCCGCATTCATCTCCTATCTGGTGAAATTCCCGGCCACTGCCGCAGGCCAGAACTTCCCCCAGCTGCTGCCCGCGAACGGCACCGGGACGCTACGAAGGTTAAACAGTGGGTTCCCGGGCGAAGGCGTGATCCGCGCCAAAACCGGGACGCTGGGAACGGTGTCCACCCTGGTGGGCTATCTCGGGCGACCCGAGGGGACTCTGGTGGTGTCCCTCATGTACAACGGCACCCGGTCGGGCGCGGCCCGAAGGGCTCAGTGGAATCTGTTCCGCCTGCTCGGCGCCAATGGGGTCATAATCCCTGCCGACACCTCCAGCGCCGAGCCGCCTCAGCTGGGCAGCGACGAGACCACCCCGCCGGACTGGTGGCCGAAGACGTCGAACGCCGCCGACGCGAACGCTGCCGATTCGAGTGCAGCCGAGGAGTAGAGAAACAGAAACGCCTGGAATGAGAACGGCCCAGCACTCGCTGGGCCGTTTTGCTGTTGCTATCGACCACCTTCTCGCTCAGCTCGTCGTGCGCCGCCCCTGTAGTGCGCGCAGCAGCACAACGGCAATAGCCGCCCAGAGCAGCACGTGTATGAAGCCGCCGAAAGTATAGGCGGAGACGATGCCAAGGAGCCAGAGAACGAGCAGGATAGAGAAGACGGTCCAGAGCATGGCGGCCTCGGGGTGGGTGCCTCGCCTATACATACATGCGAATATGCGAAAATGGGAGGCTCGGCAAACAGAAAGCCCGCCTTGCGGGCGGGCCTTCCTTGATAAAGCGGCTACCTGCCCGTGTTCAGGGCGTACCTGCCAAGGCCGCATCCGCCGTGGCCAGTCCGCTGCCCATGCGGTCAGCCGTCCAGCTGGTGATCGCCTGGGGAGTGGTTCCCGGTCTAGGCCGCACCGTCTGCCCAATGTACGGGATCGGAACGGCGGTGCTCGTCAAGATCTGCTCTGCCCGGGCCGCCCGATCGGGGGCAAGCTCACCGAGCGTTGGATTCTTCTGGAGCATTAGAGCAACTATGCCGGCTACGTGCGGCGATGCCATCGAAGTGCCGCCGAGGAAGAAGAAGCTCAGCTTATTGCTCTGGTTCACCTGATAAGGGCCCACCACCCAGGAGCCCGGAGCGGCAACGTCGAGGTCTTGGGTGCCAGTCCGAAGGGCTGAGAAAGCGCTGATGTAGTACTCCGCCGGGTTGGTCGGGTCTTGGGTGTTGGAAACGGCATTGCGCCACCAGGCATTGCTACCCTCCCACTCACGCACATATCCGGCTGATGCTACCGAGATGACGGGACCATACGCGCCGGGGAAGCCCATGGCGCCGGTGGGGCCAGAGTTGCCGGCAGAGGCCACGATGATAACGCCGGCTTGAACCGCGGCGTCGATAGCGGCCCGCTCCAACGCGTCGAGCGATGGTCCGCCGAGGCTCATGTTGATCACCACCGGGAAACTGGCCAGCGGACCCAGCTTCAAATCCCTGATGTACAGGATTCCGCGCGCGACGACCGAAGACCATCCCGAGCCGTTCTGGTTCAACACCTTGACCGGGATGACCTTTGCCAACGGTGCTGTCCCATTGACCCGAAATCCCGGGTTTATCTGATAACCAATGACCGTGCTCGTCACGTGAGTACCGTGAGAATTCACATCGCTTTCCCACTTGTTCGGCTGCTCGGACACGTTGCCGTTGTCCTGCCCGCCGCCACCAAAGGACTTCGCAAACTGGGTGGCGATCCGCTCCTGGGGGAAGTACTGCCGCCAGGTGGGGAGGAGGCCAGTATCGAGAATGGCCACGTACACACCCGAGCCATCAAACGCGGCCGTGCGGCCGGCGCCGAAGTTTGTCACGTTCACGGCATCCTGGTCCCAAGAGCTGATTCCGCTGGCAGCAAAGTCAGCAACTGCTACAGCGTCGATCGGTCGGGCGTCGCGCACTGCGTCCGGGCTAGCCGCGGCCACGAAGGGCAGCGCCTGAATCGCCGGAAGCTGGTCCGCCTTGGTCCGCACTCGAATGGCATTAAGCTCGGCGATCTCGTCTAGAAGAGTGCCGTACTTGGCTAATTCGGTTCGATTTGCAGCTGTGGCGGGTGCTTTGAGAATGACGTTTACACCAATGCTACCGGATATCGAGACGAGCTCCGAGCCCGGATTCGAGTTCCCGGTGATCGGCTCCTGCTGGTCGCTACAGGCCCCGATGGCGAGAGCTGCAGCGAGACTAAAGACTATACGGCGGGTCATTGAGAAACCTTCCTGCGCTGGAGGACAGAAGTACAAGACTGCTGGAGGACGGAGGTAAAGACTGAAGCAAGGCGAGAGCTGGAAACGGCGGAGCGCGTGGACCAATCAAGGGAGCAGTTCGCAATTGCGAGCTGCTCCCACCGATTTCCGAGGCGGTGGCTTGATGGTGACGACACTGCGAACTTCGAGTGCAAGTTGGTAACCCCGGAGCGTGAAGCTCCGCCACGCAGAAATTTTTTGTAGAGCGAATGAGTTGGCTGGGAACCCGCGACGCGCTGGTGAACTACGCCAGGCGCGGATTGGCATGATGATCCTCAAAATCGGCGTACCGGTGATACCAGCTTA
>JBDTUV010000244.1:0-4602 GCA_040007575.1 Gemmatimonadales bacterium | reverse complement strand
CTGGCGGTCCCTGGCCCACGCCAGCATGCTGTCAAGGGCAGGCAAGGCGATCTCGGGAGCAGCGGCAGCCATCGCGTCGGAGATACTATCGGTTGATCGGACATCTTGGCATGCCCGGGATCCGCCCAAGCATCAAAGAACGCGTCGACCCCGACCACACCGATCACCCGGTCAGGAAGCAGCAGGCCCGCTTCCACGACGACCGGGCCGCCCAGCGAATGTCCGATGAGGACGACATCCTTGGCGTCCACGGCTCGGACGACCGCCGCCACATCGTTCGCAAAGTTCGGGATGCTCCAGGCCGTTCGGCCCTTCCCTGAAGCGCCGTGCCCCGCGAGATCGACTGCAATGACCCGATACTCACCTTGGAAGGCATCCATCTGGTGACGCCAGTAGTTGCGATCGCAGGACCAGCCGTGGACGAAGACCAGAGTTGTGGGGCCCTGACCGCGAACCTCATACGCAATCGGCACACCGTCATCTGAGCTTGCCGTTCCCGACTGGAGCCCGCTCTTAGGCGAAGCATGAGTGCATGCTGCAACCAGGACCGCCGCGGCGAGGGCTACCCGGCTCTGGACCATCAGGATCCTCCATTATGTGAGTAGTCGAAGAATATGATGCAGCAAAACCGCCGAGAACGCGACTCCGGCTAATGCAAGAGCGGACCCGCTGTGCAGGTCCGCTCCTTGCCGATCAGTTGCTAAACTCGCGATTCGATCTCGCTAGGATGCCGGCTGCATCTGCCCGAAGTACGCTTCCGCGGCCCTCTTTATCTCCTCGGGCGTCAGGTCCTGGACGTGTTGCGCCAGCCACCAGCGGTGGCCGAAGGGATCCTCGATGCACCCGGTGCGATCGCCCCAGAACTGATCGGCGAGCGGCATGACCTCCCTGGCGCCGGCGTCCACCGCCCGCTTCCAGGCCGCATCCACGTTCTCCCGGTACACGAAGAAGCCGACTGGCGTGCCCCCGAGCGATTTCGGACCCTTGCCGCCGTGCTCGGGCCTCTCGTCGGCGAGCATGATGGTCGAGTCGCCGATCCGGATCTCTGCGTGCATGATCGTCCCATCGGGGCCCGGAAACCGCATCACCTCCTCGGCTCCTAGCGCCTTCTTGTAGAAATCGATAGCCTTCGCCGCCCCGGCCACGAAGAGGCTGGGCGTGACGGTGTGATACCCCTTTGGTATCGCTTGTGTGCTCTTGGCCATGATAACCTCCGCTGCTGGAATGGGTGCCTGCGACAATATCGGAATTCCGGCGCGGTCAGGCAACCCGAAAATGTCTCGAATGAGAACACACAATGTCACAATTATTGGAGCAATTGTCAGCCAAGGAATCCCTTCGACATGAATTGAGCGCTCCAAGCTGCTCTGCCGGAGACTCGTATGGACACTGACGTCCTCGTCGTCGGAGCCGGACCGACCGGCCTGATGCTCGCGAATCAGCTCGCCCGACGCGGCGTGCGGGCGCTCATCGTAGACCGTCACTCCGGTCCGTCACTCCAGACGAGAGCCCTGGGCGTACAGGCCCGCACGTTGGAGATCTACTCACACCTGGGGATCGTCGACCGCGCGCTGGAGCTGGGCAAACGCACTGTGGGTGCCAACATCTGGGCGCAGGGTCGGCGGGCCGCGCGAATTCCCCTGGGCGACATCGGGCTGGGTCTCAGTCCGTATCCCTTTCTCCTGATCCTGGGCCAGGACGACAACGAACGGCTGTTGGGCGAGGCTCTTCGCAGGTCGGGCATGACCGTCCAGTGGAACACGGAGCTCACCGGTCTGGTGCAGGAGGCGGATCGAGTCATCACGAAGCTCAAGCAACCGGACGGTACGATCCTGGAAGTCACGGCGGCGTGGGTGGCAGGATGCGACGGGGCGCGGAGCGCGGTGCGCGAGCTGACCGGCATCCGGTTCGAGGGCGCGCCTTATGAAGAGGTGTTCTTCGTGGCCGACACGGAGATGACCGGCCCGATGGTGCCGGACGAGCTCAACGTCTATCTCTGGCCCAAGGGGTTCCACCTGTTCTTTCCGATGTGCGGGGTAGATCACTGGCGGGTGGTAGGAATCCTGCCGCCAGCCCTGCGCGGGAGAGACGATGTGACCCTTGACGACGTGACTCCCTCGATACGGAAGGAAGCGGGATCGGGGTTGGCATTCCGGAAATGCAGCTGGTTTTCCACCTACCGGATCCACCACCGCCGCGCTGAGCGCTTCCGCTCCCGCCGTTGCTTCCTGCTGGGCGATGCGGCGCACATCCACAGCCCGGTCGGGGCCCAGGGGATGAATACCGGCTTGCAGGACGCCTATAACCTGGGTTGGAAGCTTGCTCTGGTCGCTTCGGGGGGTGCGAACGCGGGCTTGCTCGACTCCTATGAGGAGGAGCGGATCCCGGTTGCCCAGAGGCTCTTGAGCACGACCGACCGCGCATTTTCGCTGGTAGTCTCCAACGCGACGCTGGCCGGTTTGCTCCGGACGCGGGTGGTACCGAAGATCATGGCTTTTGGGATGAGGCTGGAAAGGATCCGCAGACTCGCGTTCCGAACCATTTCCCAGATCGGGATCCACTATCGCGACAGCGCCCTATCGGAAACGTTGCCGGGCACGCCGGCGGCCGGGCCGCAGGCCGGCGATCGCTTTCCCTGGGTGCGGCCTACCCTCTCTGCCAACAGCCCGCCCGAGGACCTCTACGGGAAGCTGAACGACACGCGATTCACTCTGATCGTGGTCGGGCAGCCCGCTGCGCCGCTTGGACTCGCCGGCCTCGGACACGTGCTCAGCATTCTCGCCATTCCCAGCGATCCCGCCAACACCCGGGAGCTCGCGCGAGTGCAGATCCCGCCGATCGCCTTCTACCTCCTCAGGCCCGATGGCCACATCGCCCTCTGCGGGATCGAGCTGGATACAGCGGCGGTGACACGGTATTTGTCCCAGCGTATGGGCCTAAAATAGGACGGCCTCAGCTGATCTGGTCGACGAGGTCCGATGCGGGGACAATCTTGAAGCGGAACTTCTGCTCCACTAACTGGCGGACCGTCTTCCCGGCGCGCTTGGCCGGCCGAAAGCGCATCTGACCCAGCGCCGTTCGAACCGATGCGGTAAAGCGGGGATCGTCACTCTGCACCACCTGGATCGTGATCGTGTCCACCAGCCCGGCCGTGTCGACCACGTAGATCGCCTGAACCATGCCCTGGGTTCCGATCGCAGCCAGGTCACGCGGATAAATTGGTGCCGCGCTGGACTCGTAGCGCTCCACCATTTCATCCACCTCGAGCACGCTGAAGGCGGTGTCAGGGATAAACCTGGACGGTGGACCGAGGGGCACCTGACCCCGGGCGCCGGTCCTATCGCGCCGCCCGCGGGCGCCATGCGCCGGTGCCAGGCTGAGCCAGCCTCCGTCCGGCTTGAGGAGGTGCTTTCCATCCTCGAGGTCCCTACCCAGCAGACCCCACTGCAGGACCTCGGTCTGCCGCGAGCGAACATCCACCCGGTCGGGCGGCAGGAGAAAGAACACCCTGGCCTCCCGCTCGTCGGCCGGCAGCTGCCTGCCCCCTGTGGTGAGGCCCATGGCAACCCACACTACTACGGCGTGTGCCAGGATGCTCCCGAAGGCACACTCCGCGCTTTGAAAGAAGTTCCTGCCGGACTCGAGGAGGGTAGGACGCATGCCGGGCCGCCTGTCGAACAAGCCGCTCCGTGGACTTCACATATATGACGAGTGTCTCCCATCGGCAAGACACAGGTCCTGAATGGGTGGCGGGGCTAGGGCCTGATCACTCGCTGCCGCCGCCGCCGCCAAGCAGCCCTGGGATCCGATGACCTCTCCGGGGGGTGGGGGTGGGGCTGGACAAACAGTGCCCTCAAGGATTCCGGGTTTATAGCGATCGACGCGGCTGATGGAAAGGAGGCCCTCACTGCGCTCCGGGGTCTGCCCGAGCCCCCTCACGCGGTCATAACGGACCTCCTGATGCTGGACATGGACGGCAAGGAGTTGGCGAGACTCATCGCGGAGGGGTACCCTGGCGTACCCATTCTCTTCATCTCAGGCTTTGCGAGCGAAGATGTGGTCGGCCGAGGTTTGCTGGACCCGGGGCAGCCCTTTCTGCAAAAGCCCTTCTCCCCAGCTGACCTCGTGCTCAAAGTACGCACCTTGATTAACGACTATATATCTCCTGTTGCTCGTACCGAGGCGTAGAGGCCCTTCACCCCAATGCTTTGCCCAGTAGCCCGCCCACATCGTCCATGACCGATCCATCCTTGTCGCGGTCGAGCAGCCGGCCCAGCGTTCCCATCACTCCAGGGGCGGAGTCGTTGAGTCGCTCCCGTTCCCCGGTGAGCAGGGTAGATAGCCCGCGCTCGTCCAGGTTGCCTTCCCGCTGTGCCCGTCCGAGCGCACCCATCACCAGCGGTGCCAACATGGTCAGGAGCGAGCCAACCTTCCCGGCATCGAGACCAGTGGTCTGGCTCAGACCGGTCTGAACCGTCTGCTGTCTCCCACCGAACAACGCATGATTGAAGACTGCTCCCGAGGCCCGACCTTTCGCCCCGGCATGTACTCGCTCAATTTCAGCTACCAGGACGCGATCGTGACATTTGCGGGGGCCTTTGT
>JBDTUV010000243.1:0-4650 GCA_040007575.1 Gemmatimonadales bacterium | reverse complement strand
TCGGTCGCCGGACTCCGAGGTATGGGGCGGCTGAGTCACTATGCAGCCTCGAAGTGGGGACTGACGGGTCTGACCAAGTCCTGGGCGATCGAGCTGGCTCAGTACGGAATCCGGGTCAACTCAATCCATCCGACCGGCGTAAACACTCCGATGAACGATGGTCTGGCAGCACTCGAGGGGCTCACTCCGAAGGAGATTGCCGAACGATCAGCCGGTAACCTGCTGCCGGTCCCCTGGATCGAGCCGGAGGACGTCGCACACGCGGTGCTCTATCTGGCATCTGACCGTGCCCGCTACGTCACGGGATCCCCGTTCGTAATCGACGCGGGGCTGCTCAGCCGGTAGGATCCTCCAGGATGAACCACGATCTGACCCCGCCCACCCGCTGCGGGTAGGAGCCACCGCCTCCGCACAAAAGAACGCAGTGCTTCGGTGGAATCTCCTGCCCACAGCTGCCCCCCCACGGGTGGGGACGCGGTAGAACGTGGACTCTCTGGAGCGCACGTCGGTGAGCAGTTGTTGTACTTGGGATTACAGGTGCAAGAGCGAACTGCAGTGCGCGGAGGAGAGCCACTCTGCCGCTGCGGGGGGGGGGGAGACTTCTCCCGCTGTGGGGTAATCCCATTATGTTGCCTTACGGTTAGGCAGTCGATCACGAAATGCGCAGGGCTTCAGAGGAACACATGTTCGTCACCATCCGCAGGTACAGTCCAAAAAACGGCGCCGTCAACAAGGCCTCGCTGCAACTTCTCCGTAGACAGTTCCAGGATGAATTTCTCCCGCTGGTCCAACAGATCCCCGGCTTCATCGGCTACTACGTCCTGAACGTGGCCGACCGCGAGCTCATAATGCTGAGCTTTTGCGAGACGAAGGAGTGCTCGGCCGAGTCCAACCGTTATGCCGCGGAGTACACCCTCAGGAATCCGCTGGTTTTTGAGCTGGGCCGCCCCGAAGTGACCGAGGGCGAGGTCCTTACCTTTGCCGACGGGTCACGTCAAACCGCCTCTATTTCGCCCAATGGTGGTGGGGCGGCGGCAGCAGCGCTCGCCTTGTGGTTCGAGGAGTCTCGGGGTATGCTTCTCTCGGCATCGGAGAGGTAACTTCGATATCCGACCGATCCCAAGGGGGCTGGCACAGGCGCCGGTCCCTCTTTTCATCTCAACAAGGACCGCGGGATGACCGAAGTCAGGTTAAGCGATGAAGACAGCCTGGAGCGCGCGCTCAAGCTGTTCAAGCGCAAGCTGCAGAAGTCGGGACTCTTTGGAGAGCTTCGGCGCCGCAGGCACTATGTCAAACCCAGCGAGGCGCGCGCCATCAAGACCGCCGCGGCGCTTCGCCGGAAGCGGAAGAAGAAGGTCACAGGCGACTCCTGGTAGTCCGGGAGTCGGTGGGACCCAAGTGATACTCCTCACGCTGGCTCTCGTCACCTCCCTCGATAGCGCGGTAGTTCGCCAGATCCAGGTCGCCCCCGGCGAAATCCTACGCACCACCGTCACGGGCTCAGGCGAGCCGGTCGTCCTCATTCCGGGGATTTTCGGGGGCGCCTACGGTTACCGGAAGATCGTCGGCCCTCTGGTCAAGCTCGGCTACCGATGCATCGTGATCGAGCCGCTGGGTTATGGGCGGTCGTCCTATCCTGACGGTGCCGACTACTCCTTCTCCGCCCAGGCCAAACGAGTGGGACAGGTGCTGGACAGCCTCGGCATCCGCCAGGCCCTCTTCATTGCCAACTCCACCGGTGCCGCGATTACCCTGCGCCTGGCGCTGGCTCACCCCGATCTGGTTCGGGGCATACTGTCGATAGACGGCGGCCCGGTTGAGAGTGCGGCCACTCCCGGTATGAAGAAGGCATTCCGCTTCGGCGGCTTTGTCACCAAGCTGGCGGTGAACGAAGGCAAGCTGAGACACGATGTTCGGAATGAGATCGTGAAAAACTCGGGGGACACTACCTGGGTCACCCAGAAGGTGGTCCGGGAGTACACTGCCGGGCAGGCCGCAGACGTGAACGGCGCCATCGACGCGTTCCGTAACATGTCCAAGTCGAAGGAGACCGAGTCGCTGCGCGACCGGCTCGAAGACATTCGCGTGCCGGTCCGGCTCTTGGTGGGCGGAGTTCCCCACCCGAGTGGCGTAAAGACCGCTGAGCGGGAGCTGCTGGCCGACAGGATTCCCGATTTCGCCCTTGAAAGCGTGGCCGGGTCGGGTCAGTACGTGCAGGAGGAGCAGCCCGATGCAGTACTCAAGGCCCTGGGAGATCTGGACCTGGCCGCCAAGAAGTAGAACGACGGTCCGACCCCCAAAAAGCAATCCGGAGCCCAGGACGGGCTCCGGATTTTGTTATGCTCCCAGCTGAAGGGCTGGGGCTATACCGTGGAGCGTTTCCGGCCACCAATACTGCCCGCCAGCATCTCCGAGACGTATCCCAGCACGGCTCCTACCACCAACGCGACTATCGTCTTCACCCACGGGTGGGGGAAGGCGGTGCCGGCTCCGACCACCACGCTCACCGCTGTCGCTGCCCCGAGGAAAGCGCCAGGGATGAACGACAGCGCCGGAAGCTTGGCTTGGAGCACCATGAAGAACGCCGCCAGCCCGACCATGGCGGACAGGACCGGTAAGCCACCGCCGAATCGGCGCGCGGCCTCCAGTGCGAGAAACGCCCACACCACGCCGGAGAGGTTCGAGGCGATTGTCTTGCTGAGTCCCGTCGTCTTACCGCCTGCGGCGAAGAAGCACCCCCACGCCACTATCCCCGCCCATACCGGAAGCGCGGCGACACCCAATGCAACGTAGGTCCAGCCGGCGATCAGGATTCCAATACTGATAGCAAGTGCAACGAGCACGTCCATGTGCCACCTCCGGCGGAAGGGGACTACATACGTCTCTCCGCGCCGGTGGAAGCGCCACGGAAAGACTGAGGAGGTTCGTCACAAGGGGAGTAAAGGCGAGTATCGCCATGCTAGGCTACTACTTAGGCCGCGTCCCGTCAAGGCCTTCTACCCGGTCTTAGCGCTTCTCGATGTCGGCCCTTAGCCGGAGTAGGGCGTCCTCGGTGGTCACCAGCTCACTCCTGGCCTCGTCGAGTTGCTGCTGCTGACTTTGCACGAACCGGCGGTACGGGGCTATCGCCTCGTTGATCCGGGCGGTGGACTGCTCCAGCTCCAGGTGCACCTGGCGGGTGAGAACGTCTTTGAGATGGGTGCGGAGCTGGTTGATCCGGCGCTCGAAGTCGAGCTTGGCCTGCCGCCGCCGCCGGGGAATGACGTAGAAGCCTCCGATGGCGAGTGCGGTGGCGAGGAGAATGCCAGTGACGTCGGCCGCGGCGCTGCTGACCAGCGTCACCACCAGGGTGCCCAGCCCGATCGCTCCAGCCTGGGCCAGCGCCGTGGTGGCGAAGGTTCCCTGGATCTCGTTGGCGATGGTTCGCGACTCCTCCTCCCGGTTGTAGCTCCGGACCACGTCGCCGGAAACCCGGCCGATGGAATCCAGAAGCGCCTGCCGGTTGTAGTTGAAGCTCGAGCCCACGTCGCCAATCATCCCTTCCCGGTGGCGGGTGAGCTGACGCCGCTCGATGTAGCCGCTGATGTCCTGCCAAAGCTTCAGGTTTCGCTCGACGATCCAGTCGATGACCCGCCCGACCTCGTCCTCGATCTCTCGCGGCGTTTCCCCGATCACTTCCCGCTCGAAGGTGCACTTCACCCCCTCGCTGTCCAGCAGGCTCTTGATCCGGCCGATCCGGATGGTTTCCTCGAAGAATCGCATGCCGCGGCGCTCCATGTCGCCGAGGAGGACGTCCAGCCGGGCCAGCCTGGGCTCGAAGTCGCGCAGCATCTCCTGGTGAAAGAGCGCAAGCTGCTGATCGATGTTCTGAATCGCTTCCACGTCCTGGGTCAGGAGCTTGAGCCGCTCGAACGCCGCGTCCTTGTACTTCGCCGCGAGCCGCAGCCCGACGTTGAGCGGGTTGAGCAGCTTGAGCCGTACCCGCTCCTGCTGGTCGAGGGTGTTGAGCAGGTAGTCTTCCACGGCCCCGAACCCACTCCGCGACCAGAGCTCCTCACTCCCCTCGTCCGCCTGACCGCCCGTCCGCCTGTCCGCCCCCCCGTCCCCACGCGCTTCCAGCGCTTGCCGGGCCGAGACCGCGAAGGTCTCCGGGGTCTCACCCAGGAGACCGGCGGCGTTGTCGCGAACGTAGCGGATGACCTCGTCTCGCTCTTCGGGCCGGGTCAGGATGTCGATCTTGTTGACGATGAAGACAATCTTCTTGCCCCATTCCCGGATCTGCTCCAGGAAGCCGCGCTCGCTCTCGGTGAAGGGGCGGTCGGCGGAGGTGACGAACAGCACCAGGTCGGAGCGGGGAACGAAATCGCGGGTCAGCTCTTCATGACGCCGGATGATCGCATTGGTGCCCGGCGTGTCGACGATGTTCAGCTCGCGAAGGACCTCGGCTGGATGGGTGCGCTCCAGGAGGTAGGCTTCGCGGAGCTGTTCGGATACCACGGGGCCGTGTCGAAGAACATTGATGCGGTCGGTGGTCGGGGTGACACCTTCCGGTAGCACCCGCTCCCCGAGTAGCGCGTTGATAAAGCTGGACTTTCCCGAGTTGAACTCGCCGGCGATGACTAGGAGGAAGAGGCCGCTGAGCTGCTCCCG
>JBDTUV010000242.1:0-4654 GCA_040007575.1 Gemmatimonadales bacterium | reverse complement strand
GCAGCACTCCAGTTCTACCGAGAGCTCATGGCCACAGCCCCGGATGAGCTGATGGCCTACGCCGTGTTTCTGACTTCCCCCGAGGGCACCCGGCTGTTGGCCATCCCAGTCTGCTACGTCGGACCACTGGAGACAGGCGAGCAGATCCTGCGGCCTCTCAGGAGCTTTGGCCGACCCGCGGCAGATCTCGTCCGGCCGATGGCCTATCCCGAGATCCAAAGCATGTTCGACCCCGGCTTTCCGCCCGGTCGCTTGAACTACTGGAAGTCCAGCTTCCTGCGGGAGCTCACCGACGAGGCGATCGACACCTTGGTCGCGCACTTCGCGGCCGTTCCTTCCCCTTTCTCGGCGGTGGCGCTTGAACCGTTTGGAGGAGCTGTGGACCGCGTCGGCATCGACGAGACAGCCTTCCCCCATCGTCGTGCACTTTACCGCCTGGTCATCATAGGCATGTGGACCGACCCGGCGGAAACGACAACACACATCCGGTGGACCCGGGAGTTCTGGGCCGCGATGCAGCCGTTCTCCAGTGAGGCGGTCTACGTGAATTACTTGGATACGGACGACGCGGACCGCGTGCAGGCGGCCTATGGCGCGGCGACCTTCCAGCGCCTGCGGCTCCTCAAGGAGAGATATGATCCGGGAAATTTTTTCCGCGTCAACCAGAACATCGGGCCAGCGATGTAGGTCCCCTGCACCCACTAGCTCTCAGCCCATCGAGGCCGACAGCCCGCGTTACTCTTTCAGAGGCGCGCATGCAGCCGACGGGCTGGACGGGCGCCGGCCTCCGTGTGGGCGGCACCCTCCATGAGCGCGCTGTGGACCGTACGCTTGTGCGGGCGAGGGCGTGATCGCCCGCAGCTGATGCGCATCTCGTTAGGCAGCCGAGAATGGAGAAGGCCATGATCGAGTCGGATCAGGAACGAGAGGGCCTGGCGTGGCAAACCGGGGTGTGGAACCGCATTTCAGACATCTACATGCGTGAGATCGACCGGCGATTCGCGCCCGTTGTCGAAGCTGTAATTGCCCGCGCAGCCTTGGTCGCGGGCAAGAACGTCCTGGACCTCGGCGCCGGCACCGGTGTCGTGGCACAGCGAGCGGCCGCGATCGTGGGCCCGAGCGGCTCCGTTACTGGGGTGGATATCAGCTCAGACATGTTGGCTGTCGCCCGGCAACGGGCCAGCGCCCTCGGCCTAAGCAACGTCAGCCTGCTCGAGGGACGCGCCGAAAGCATTCCTGCCGACAACGCGGCGTTCGACGTGGTGCTCGCCTGTCTAAGCCTGATGTACGTAATCAACCGAGAAGCTGCGGCTCAAGAGATCGCCAGAGTACTGCGGCCAGGTGGGCGCCTTGTCGCGGCGTTCTGGGCAGGGCCCGAGCAGTGCGACATCGTGCTCTTTCAGCAAACTGCGGGGTGCTTTGCTGGCCCCCCGCCCGTTCCCGGCGTCGGGCCTGGAGCCTTAGCGGAGCCGAGCAGTTTTCTCCGGCAGCTCGCCGCCGCTGGAATCGAATCCCACGTCGAGAGAGAAACGCTCGGCTTCGATTTCGCCGACTTTGCTTCGGCATGGGATGCCTTGGCCGGAGTCACTACGGCGCACCTGTCTCCCGAGCGCCAGCAAGAAGCCAAGGATGCCGTTAGGGCAGGGATGTATCCGCAAGGCGACGGGCCACGTCATTTCCGGAACCTAACCCAGTTCATCATTGGCCGAGCTCGCGGGTAGGGGACATGCTTCTTCGGCTGAGCGCGTGCCCAGACACTCTCGGCGTGTCCACGTTCTGGGGCAAGGTCAGACCGCCGCACGAACGGCGAGTCCACGTTCGCATGCTGGTGGGCGGCGGCCGCTCAACGCCAGGCCGTTAGGCAGCCGACCCAACTGATATCCACCTCACTGGGAGGGCGCTATGCGCGCGTACCTGGCTCTCTGTCCCCTGTCGTTGATCCTCCTCACCGGCGCTATCGCGCCCCCGAAACCACCGAGCATCAAAGGGACCTATCGACTGGTTTCGCGGGATCTGCCCGACGGCACGAAGCAAGTCCCCCCGAGTATCGTGGGCCTGATCACGTTCACGAAGCACTACCGCAACTTCAACATCTACTGGAAAGACGCCGGCGGGAAGGCGATGTCCATCTCGTACATCGCGACGTACCAGATCACCAATAAGGAATACCGCGAGACGAGCGTCTACTACCTCGTGAACGACGAGATCGGCCGCAAGGGGCTGAGCTATGACCTGTCAGGCTCGAGCGGCGCCTCCCCCGTGGCAATAAAGGGCACCCGCATCGAGATAAAGTTCCCGCTCCACGGTGAGCCGAAGGTGGTCTTTGAGGGAAACAGAATGACGGCGACGAGGGAGGGTGCCTTCGTTGACCATTGGGAACGGGTTCACTAGACGGCCATGGCACTTAACCTGTACTACACGCCGCCAAGCGACAGCTCGACATGGTGCGGGCCCCGGTCTGAACGACGGCCGAGTGCCTAACGCGCATGAAGCTGCCGGCCCGCAGCTGATGCGCGGTCCGTTAGGCAGGCGGCGCTAGGCGCGGAACCGTTAGGCTGCAGTCGCGCTGCCGCAGAGGCATCAACCACGCCAGTTAAAAAGAGAGAAGAATGCAACGAGCTCTGTTCCTCATTGTCTTGTCCTGCCTGACCGTGCGCACGGTCGTGGCTCAAGTGCCAGTCAGACGCTCACCAACGCAGTACAAAGTCGCTGAGGTCCCCTACCCATGGTCGGTTTCTGCTAACGGCCGATTCGTTTCGTACATGGGTACCACAGGGTCGTACGACGAAGTCTTTGTCCTGGACCTCGGGACCGGAGAGAGACGCCGCCTCACCAATGCCGGGTCTGACGGAGAGGCGGGGGAGTCCATCGTGTCGCGAGACGGCCACCAGGTCGCCTATGGGTGGGCGACTGCTAACGGGTTCGAGTTGCGGGTCATTGGAATCGACGGCTCCGGAGATCGCCTCGTCTACCGCAGTCTGGAAACGCAACAAATTGAGCCCCAGGACTGGTCGGCGGATGGGCATTACATCCTCGCGCTTTTCTTACAAGGTGGAACCTCCCAGTACGTTGTGGTCTCGGTCGCGGATGGTGCGGTGCGAGTCCTGAAAAGGTTTGATTGGGCCCCTACGGGTGCGGCGGGTGGCAGGATGAGATTTTCACCGTCCGGGCGGTACATCGCCTATGACCTCTCGTCTCGGAAGGACTCGCCTGACCTGGACGTCTTCGTCTCATCGTTCGACGGAACTCACATAATGCGGCTGGTCGAACATCCGGCGACTGACCGCCTGCTCGGCTGGACGCCGGATGGAAATGGGATCCTCTTTTCGAGCGATCGGACCGGCACGGTCGATGTGTGGCTCCTACGAGTCGGCGAGGGTAAGCCTCAAGGATCTCCGGTGCGAGTCGTGGCTGACGTGGGTCTCATTTGGCCTCTCGGGGTCACGCGGGACGGTGCCCTTTACTATGGCCGGGGCGCGGGGGTGAATGACGTGTATCTCACGACTCTGGACTCGACCACGGGCACGCCGCAGCCAGCCAAGAAGCTGGTCAGCCAAGTGCGCGATAACTCGTCAGTCGATTGGTCCCCAGATGGTCGACATCTCGCCTCCGCGTCGGGCAGCAATTGGCCAGAGGACCCTTTTGTCCTCAGGATCCGCTCGGTCGAAACCGGGACGGAGCGCCGCCTTCGGCTCGACATGACGGGGCAGCACGCGTTTCAGCCTCACTGGTCGCCCGACGGGCGCGCGCTCCGCGTTCAGGGAATAGTCGACGTTCGCCAGGGCCTCTACAGAATCGACGCGCAAACTGGGGCCATCACTCCGATCCTGCAGGCCGAGCCCGGCTGCGCCCTCTGCATGGAATGGCCCGCGTGGCTGCGCAACCGAACAGTGATCTTCTGGCGGCGGAACGCCCCGCCCTGGAGCATCGTCGTACATGACCTCACAACCGGACAGGAGAAGGAACTCTTCCGCACCGTGCGTCCTGTGGTCG
Source organism: Gemmatimonadales bacterium (assembly GCA_040007575.1). Classification (GTDB taxonomy): domain Bacteria; phylum Gemmatimonadota; class Gemmatimonadetes; order Gemmatimonadales; family GWC2-71-9; genus CAVVWJ01. The sequence goes on along the minus strand of JBDTUV010000242.1, from coordinate 661 downwards.
TCTCCCACCTGACCGCTTCGCCTAATGGTCGCCGGTTGGCCTTCATCTGGTCCGACTGGGACACCGGGGCGACCGCTCTCAAGGTTGTTCCAGTGTCTGGTGGTGAGCCCCGCGATCTCGTCACGCTGCCCGCACCAGCGCTGGCGGGCTACGGCCAGCCGCTATTTGCGCTGGCGTGGACGGCTGATTCGCGCCACATCCTCTACGTCCCCAGCGTCGCCGGTCAGAAGCCGAAGCTCGGGTTGTGGCGAATCTCTGCTGATGGTGGAGAGCCACAGAACCTGGCGACGTTAATGGAGGGATTGTTGCCGTACGGCATCAGCGTGCATCCCGACGGGCGACGCATTGCTTTCACGGCTGGGACCGAGCCCCGCGACGAAGTCTGGGTGCTGAAGGACTTCCTCCCCGCGCCTAAGACTTCCAGGTGAGGAGCAGGAGTGGAACAGCTGCAGCGGAACGCTCGCAAGCGCCGGCGCCAGAATTTGCTCAGTAGGTCTTGGTTCCAGGATGAAAGGTCCGCCAGCTGTGCCAGAACTCTTGAGAGGCAAACTGCGGCTTTAGCGACGCAGCGATTTGGTGATAACATCAGTCGCCGCCAACAACGGGTTGAAGCTGACAACCGCGCTATGGAAGCGGCGGCTACGCCGCCGCATCTTGTTTG
>JBDTUV010000241.1:0-4679 GCA_040007575.1 Gemmatimonadales bacterium | reverse complement strand
GGACTGCTCAGGCCGGAGTCGCGGCCTCGATCACACAAAATAACCGGAGACGTCGAGGAGAAGGTGCGTGGGACCGGCGTTGGAAAATATCCGTATGTTCCCCGCCGAATCCATCGTCAGGACGGCGTTATTTGCTCTTACCAGCCCATTCTTTAAATTCATCGTTGATGCGACGGGTGGAGGTTCATTCGCGTAGGCTGTCAGGTATCCATCGCCTCCCGTAGGAATAACGGTGAGATTAGCGGTCACCGCCTTCGCAGTAGAGGCAACCCCGCAGCGACCTCGCACCATGAAGCTCCGAGACTGCTGACCAGCCAGTGCTGGACCCCCGTACGGACCAGGCGCGTCTCGAGTGTCAAGAACTCGGCAGGGCGTCAAGGTGTTGAACCGGGTTGCTCCGGCGGGGACCGTCACTGCGTTCTCGATGAATAAGGCAAAATCCTGTTGATTCGTGACGCCGGTAGACCAAGCGTTGATCGCGTCACCAGCTAGCGTCGTGGCCACCACTTGCACGTCGAACTGGTCCGTGCCTGCCTCGGCGGCAGTGAAGACGACCTGCTCTACGTTATTCTTAATATCGTAATTGCCAAGCGGAGGGGTACGGATGTTCGAATGGCCTGCGGAGTTGAAGTCGTTCCCCAAGAAGTAGCTGCCTACCCCGCCGCCCTGCATCTGAACTGTAAGATCGAGATTGTTGACCAAGGCCCCGTCGGTAGCTGGGGTACCGAATCGATCCGTCCAAACGATTGTCACCCGAACCGGCTGGCTCGTGTCCTTGATACGATATCCAGCGCCGGCTGAGCCCGGTAGGAACACGGACTGACCCTGAACGGAAAGCAGAGTAGTCGGCTCTTCGTTGCTCGCGACGAACGCAGCATTTGGTGCGAAAAGCCGCTGCAAGTCCACTTTCCCCCAGCCTTGCTTCGAGTCCGGAGGATGTCCACTGCCAGTTAGTTCCCGCGCCAACGTGATCTGCATCGCCTTAATGAGGGCTGGCTTCGGAGCCGGGACCAATGGGTTGTTGTTCCTGAACCAGGTATACAGCAGAGCCCCCGCTCCGGCGGCGAGCGGGGCGGCAAAGGAGGTGCCACGACTCCACATATGACGCTGCCCGGAAGAGTTGTCGATGATCGTTCCTGGAATCGGGAGGACGCATTGCGACGGACCGCCAACTGGGTCGCGTCTATAGGGCGACTCAATTCCGCTTGCTGGCGCCACCAAGTCAGGCTTGATTCTCCCGTCTCCAGTTGGTCCAATTCGACTTCTCGCCCACATCTGGTTGCCATCGTTCGCGAAACTGTCAGATGTCGACCCTAGGTTGTCCAGATAGCTGCTCCCGTTCACGTTCTCACTTCCGCCAACCGTAATCATGTTTTTGGCTGTGGCGGGGAAAGTGATGCTCCCTGGCACCAGTGGAAGAGGGTCACTCTCGTCGTTCCCTCCAGAAACGTAGATCGTCATAGGAGGCCCGCCATTGCTGCCGTTCGCTGATCTTACGAGTTTGTCGTGCAGCTGTGACTCGTCCGTGTAAAGTGTATTCGTTGGATGGTTAAACGAGTTGCTCACGATAGCGACGCCTCTGGAGGCGAGGTCACCATAGACAACTTCTAGGTCCTGATGGTCGTAGCCCTTCGGCCCTAGGTTGGCACTCTGATAGTTGACTACGCGACCGACGATGATTGGTGACTCGGGAAGGATTCCTAAGCCCATGAAGAAGCTCGGATCACCTGTGGCAGGATTTCCGGAATCCTTCGTCACCGTCGCGGGTGATACGCCAGCGTTCCCCGCCAGCACACCGGCGACGAAGGTCCCATGGCCGTAGCAGTCCTCATCGGAATCGTCAGGGCTCGTTGTGTAGTTGCGGACCTCTACGAAACTCTGGCCGCTGGATTTCTTGAAGTCAGGATGAACGTTGGTTGAGGGCATGGAGGATGCGAGCCCCAGGTCGAAGCCCGTGTCCAGAATCGCGAGCTTGACCGCGGTCTTGTAGTTGCCAAGACCCTTAAGCGAGATCCACTCGCGATGGTCCCCCAGAACGGGCCTGAGTGTTCCACTGCTCGACACCAGAGTGTCGCCGATGCAGAGATGGGCTTCGCGTTGCCCACTGGGAACCGGAGGCGAGTAGATCTCAACCCATAGAACGGCAGGCAAGGCAGCGATCTGCGGGAGAATGGTCGCGGTGACAGTTAGGCGATGTATCGTTCGATCGCCCGCATTCTCCGGAACTCGGAGCTCCGCAATTGTCTGGGCTTGCAAGAAGGTGAGAGCGTCCACCGCTTCGGGGACATTGGCGATCGACACGGAGACATCGGCAAAGGCGCTGTTGACTGAGCGAGCAGTTTCGCTCGCCTTGTGAAACGGTTGGTGGAGCCGGAACAGTTGAATTGGCAGTTGCTGTACCTTCGCCTGTAGGACGGCCTCGTCCCCGAGTACCACGTAGCCATTCTGCGGGACGTAGTCCAGGATCGATATCCCGGCTTCTCTGAACTCTTGCAGCCATGAGTTTCTGGGCATGGTCGCAAACTGAAGCAGGAACGCATCTCTGAGAGGTGAGGGCAGCGGTATCTGTCTCCCCCATCCGACCGGATATGAAGGTTCAGACTCGCGCGCGTCGATCGGTGACGCCCGAAAGCCAAGTATGTCGAAGTCCTCTCGAAGGTCCACGACGTCGGCAACATCCCTGAGGATGCCCGGCGACGCAGAGGCATTCGGTAACGGTAATTGGAAGAGGAAGAAGGTCTCTTGGTCCTCGATGATCTGTGCTCCCAGCTCCTGAAGCTGCAGCGTCGGCAGAGGTGGTTGAACCCCGGCCTTCTTCCGCGCCAGAACCTTCACCGTTCCTGGTTCCGCTACCCAGCTGGGCAGTCCAGCTCTCGCCGCGAGAAGGCAAATGAACACACCGAAAACAAACCTGAGGGGGCCGCACCGTTGCGTCAAGGATCTCGTCATTGGTTTACCTGTCTAGAACCGAGAGTGTGCCGCGATCGAGGACCCGAGCGATTGGTTGTTCGTAGACGAAGATACCACTTTGAGCCACGCAGAAGGTTGTTTCCTCCATTCGTGGCTGAGGTTCCCGCGGCCGCGGTTGACAGCGTCCGAAGCCCTGCGTATCGTCCTGAACCAAGATGGGACTCCGAAAATGGACGGCCAAGCTCCTCTCTCTGGCTTGCTCTCTGGCCCTGTCGGAAGCTGTCTTGGCCGCGCCAGCCACGCAACTCGTTCTATCGAATGACTTCTGTCTCATAGAGATTTGTGGACCTCACGCTCCCCCCGCGAGAGTCGCCACCTCAGGAGTTTCATTCGGAATCTTCGTCGCTGCGCTCGATGACCGACGCGCGCTGGACGTTAACTACCGGGGTACTGTCACCTTTTCGGCTACCGACCCCATGGCGACACTGCCCCCGAGCTACACCTTCCTTCCGCAAGACATGGGGGATCGCGCTTTCACTGCGATCCTGCGAACGCCGGGGGATCAGACGATCACGGTCACCGATTCAACGGGCAACCTGGTTCCGGGGACTTTGGTAATGACAGTCACGGGAATTGCGCCCGCACAACCGATTCCCACGATCTCGGGGTGGGCGAAGATCCTGTTCTTCGTGGCCCTGGCCTTATCGGGAATCTGGCTCATCCGTCACCTGACGTGATCTTCGGCTAGACCGCCGCCGGCTCGGGCTCGATGACCGCCGTCGGCGCACCCCCGCGTGTCGCCACGTACGCCCGGGCGCAGGCGCACGCGAGGTCGCGTACGCGCCGGATGAGGCCGACCCGGTCGGTCGCGGAGACGGCGCCCCGCGCGTCGAGGACGTTGAACTGGTGCGAGCAGGCGAGCGTCGCCTCGTACGCGGGGATGACGAGACCGGCGGCCAGCGCCCGCTTCGCCTCGGCCTCGAAACGGTCGAGCAGGTCCGCGGCAAGGGTCGCGTCCGCGACCTCGAAGTAGTACTTCGAGAGCTCCTCCTCCTCGACCTGCCGAACCTTTCCGTAGAGAAGGGACTCGCTCCACGGGACGTCGTAGATCGAGTTCACCTTGTTCAGGAACATCGCGATGCGCTCGAGGCCGTACGTGATCTCCGCCGAGACCGGCGCGAGGTCGATCCCTCCGGCCTGCTGGAAGTAAGTGAACTGCGTGATCTCCATGCCGTCCATGACGACCTGCCAGCCGACTCCCCACGCCCCGAGCGTCGGCGACTCCCAGTTGTCCTCCTCGAAGCGGATGTCGTGCTCCGCGGGCACGATGCCGAGCCGCTCGAGGCTGCGCAGGTACATCTCCTGGACGTCGTCGGGAGACGGTTTCAGGACCACCTGAAGCTGGAGGTGCTTCCCGAGCCGGAACGGATTCTGGCCGTAGCGACCGTCGGCGGGGCGGCGGGACGGCTGGACGTAAGCGCACCTCCACGGATCGGGCCCGAGCACGCGCAGAAACGTCGCCGGATGCATGGTGCCGGCGCCGACCGGGGCGTCGAACGGCTGCTCGATCAGGCAGCCTTCCGACTCCCAGAACGCGGACAGCTCCGCGATCAACCTCTGCAGCGTCAACACGGAAGAAAAGTCTACTCCACGCTCCCCGAGACGACGTGCCCCGCGGCGCGAAGCGCTCGAATCGCTCGCGCGAGATGGACCTGTCTCACGAAGAGATAGTCCGTGTCGAAGGTCGAGATGGCAAAGCCCTGCGCCGG
>JBDTUV010000240.1:0-4699 GCA_040007575.1 Gemmatimonadales bacterium | reverse complement strand
CCTGGTCCACCACCACCGAGTTGGGCCCGTCCAGCACCTTGTCGTCGATCTCGACATTGCGCCGCACCGGCAGGCAGTGCATCACGATGCCCTTCCCTCCCCGAGTCGAGCGAAGGCGTGAAGCGGTCAGCCGCCAGTCGCGCAGGCCGGCACGTTGCTCCGCCTCCTCATCCGGCTTGCCGTACAGCTTCACCGACCCCCATGACTTCACGTAGACGGCGTCGGCCCCAACCAGGGCTTCGTCCGGGTTGTCGATGATGTGGACGAACTCGCCGCCCGACTGCTGTGCCGTCTTGCGAATGAGCGCCGTATCCTCCGGATCCAGCTCGTAGCCCTCGGGCCGCGCGATCACGATCTCCATGCCGAGCCGGGCGGCGGCCAGTGCGGCGCTGGCCGGCACCGCGGTGGGAAGTGCCTTGGGATGCCAGGCCCAGGTGAGCACGAACCGCTTGCCCTCGACCTCGCCCAGCTTCTCGCGCAGCGTCATGGCATCCGCCAGCGCCTGACATGGGTGACGGCGAGCCGATTCGAGATTGATCACCGGCTTCTCACAGTGCTGAGCGAAGCTCTTGATGATGGCGTCCTCCCGCGCGACCGCCCAATCGCTGCCCCGGGGAAAGGACCTGACACCGAGCGCATCGGCATAGCGGCCCAGCACCCGGGCGGCGTCGATGATGTGCTCGACCGACCCCCCGTCCATCACCGCGCCCGGTTCGGTCTCGAGCGTCCAACTGCCCTTTCCCGGCTCCAGGACGACGGCGTGCCCCCCGTGAAGAAACATCGCGGTCTCGAAGCTGGTGCGGGTCCGGAGACTGGGGTCCATGAACACCATGGCGAGGACCTTCTTCTCCAGCCCCCCGCTGACCTCGCCTCGCTTGATGCGGGCAGCCAGGGCCAGCAGCCCTTCGATGTCCTCGGAGCTCCAATCTTCCAGCGCGAGAAAGTCACGTTTCTTCACAGGAGCACGTCCTCGAGTCCGTTAAGCAGGATATCCGCCTCGTCCCGCGAGAACGAGAGCGGCGGCAGAAGCCGCAACACCTCGGGATCGGTCGCGGTACCTGTCAGGATACGATGCTCGAACAGAGCGCGCTGCACCCCGGCGGCCGAACGGCCCAGGTGCAGCCCCAGCAACAACCCACGGCCGCTCACTCGGGGCACCCCGATCTTCACCGCACCCTCGGTCAGGTAGCGGCCAATATCTACAGCGTTCGCGATGAGTCCCTCGCCCTCGATCACGGCGATATTCGCCAGCGCCGCCGCGCAGGGCACCGGCCCGCCGCCGAAGGTGCTGCCCAGGTCGCCAACGCTGATGGTGCTGGTGATCTCCTCGGTGGCGACAACCGCGCCGATCGGCAGTCCAGCGGCCAGGCCCTTGGCAAAGGTGAGCACATCGGGGGTCACCCCGAACGCCTCGGCCGCACTGAAGGCGCCGCAACGTCCCACGCCGCACTGGACCTCGTCGAAGATGAGGGCGGCACCGCGATCGGAGCAGACCTGGCGGGCCGCGCGGAGAAATTCTGGCGCGCAGTCCCGAGCGCCGGCGAAGCCCTGCACCGGCTCCACGATCACAGCGGCCACGGCCTCGTCCACCGCAGCGTCGAGCGCGGGGATGTCGTCGAACGGCACCTTGCGTGAGAGAGGAATGCCGCTGCGGCGCGCTGCCTCCTCGTATCTCGCGCCGTCGGTGCAGGCGAGAGTGGCTGCGGTGCGTCCATGCCATCCTCCCCGCAGTGACACGATCGTCTGCCGTCCAGTATGCTTTCGCGCAAGATGGAGCGCGTTCTCATTGGCCTCGGCACCAGAGTTACACAAGAACACCTTGGCCAGCGGATCGGGACAGAGCTCAACCAACTTTGCAGCCAGCGCCTCGCGCACCGGGTGCGGCACAGCGGTTGAGTAGAACAGAAGCTCCGCTGCCTGCTCGCTGAGGGCGCGCACCACATCGGGATGACTGTGACCGGTGGCGGCAACCGCGTGGCCGCCATACGCGTCCAGCCACTCGTCGCCGTTCTCGTCGATCAGCCAGCAGCCTCGTCCGCGAACCGGGTGAACCGGGAACTGGGCATAGACTGGCAGAAGAGCGGATCGACTCAGGTTGTCACCCTGAGGGAGCGGAGCGACCGAGGGGACCGGAATGCCGCCTCTCGTCAAACCTCCGCTTTCTGGCCCCCTCCCCCTCACTTCGTTCGGGGTCAGGGTGACATCCTTCTCGTGCTTCAGCATGGGAACGCCGCCGTCGCCATGAGCCCCGCGCACTCGTCGATCCCCAGCGCCAGGTTCATCGCCTGAATAGCCTGGCCGCCGGCTCCCTTCACCAGATTGTCGATCGCAACGCTGACCTGGACCTCGCGTCCGTCAGGGCTTTCCGCGGCATGGATTAGCGCGTAGTTGGTGCCCACCGCATGGGTGAGCTCCGGAGGCGTGTCTAGCACCCGGACGAATGGGCGGCCGGCGTACGCATCGCGAAACCACGCTCCGGCCGTCGATCCTGGAGCGCCGTCGGTGATGCTGAGGTCGCGCGGCAGGTAGACGTGCAGTGTCAGATAGATCCCGCGCACGAACGGTCCCGAATGGGTCATGAGCCGCGCCGTAGCGTCCGGACGGCCGACCCACTCTCGCCAGCTCTGTAGCACTTCCGCCTCGTGGCGGTGGCCCAGCACCGAGTAGGCGAACAGGTTGTGTGCCCGCGTCGGATGGTGGGTGGTCTCCTTGGGCCGGCCACCGGCGCCGCTGGAGCCGGTCACGGCAAAGAGCGATGGGGTGACATCGAGACCAGCGCGAGCGAGGGGATACAGAGCGAGCTGCGCCGCCGTGGCGAAGCATCCGGGTGCCGCGATGGCGGACGCCCCGGCCAGCTTGGTGCCGGCAATGTCGGCCAGGCCGTAGCGAAAGCGGCCGACCAGCTCCGGCGACGGGTGGGCGCCGTAGTACTGCTGGTACAACTGGAGGTCCTGGACCCGGAAATCGGCGGCGAGGTCGACGACCAGCCCCGGGCCGGCAGCAAAGACCTCGTTGGCGACCTTTGAGGACTCGCCGTGCTCGAGGCTGAGGAAGACAACGTCCCGGCCACGGGCCATCTCCCCTGGAGTCCCACCCGCGAAACGGGCGCCCGATACCCCGGCGAGAGCCGGGTGCACTTCACCGATCGGCTTGCCGGCCTGGCTTCGGCTGCTCGCCACGCACTCGGTTACCTCCGGGTGCTGAAGGAGCAGACGCAGGAGCTCGCCGGCGACGTAGCCGGCGCCTCCTATTACAGCCACCTTCATCGGTGTTCAGGAATAAAGGGTCTAGAGTCTAGAGTCGAGGGTCTAAAGTCTTCAAAACGAATAGAGTCCAACTGTTTAGTCTTGACCCTGGACCCTTGACCCTCGACCCACCTATCCAACGATGCCCGCACTACCGACAGCAAGCCAGACGCATCCCGCCGTGCGTTGTGCGCCGGCAGGCCGAGTCCGGTCTGGATGTAGACCTGGCCAACCTCGTTGTCGGTGGCAGGACCGGTGATAACCGTGATCGGCAGACCGAACTGAGTCCGCATCAGCTCGGTTGCACCCCAGCACGCCACCGGGTCCGGTGCTGCCATCACGTACGCGGCACCCACCCCCATGAGCTCGGCGTCGCGGAGGATGTCCTGCACGCCGTATTCGCCCAGGATACCGTCGCCCAGCTCGGCCACGATCACGTCGGGCTTGGCTCCGGCCAGGCGGTTGAAGATTCCCTTCGCGGTTGTGACCGTCACGCCGGCATGAGTGCTCGCAATGCCGACGTCGTTGAAGGTGAGCGCGGCAACCGCACCGGCATCGAGCATCGAGAGCGCATCCCGCATCAGCGAGACACCGGTCAGCTTGGCCGCGGCCACTCTGCGGCCTCCGCGAGAGAGCCCGCGGACGAGCTCGGTGGCGGCGACAGTCTTGCCCGCGTTCATGCAAGTACCGGCGACGTAGACCACGGGAACAGTGCTCTCGAGTGTGTCCGCCGGCGGCACCGCATGATCCTTGATGTGCGCCGGACGACCCACCCGGTCACCCAAGTCAGGAAACGCGAGGATGGCGCCGAGCACCTCAGCCTGGAATGGCGGCCCGATGTCGGGGTTCATCGAGGTGCATTGCCCCAGAATGCCGCCCAGGTTGAGCACTTCGATCGTGTCGCCCACGCTGATGTGACTGGGGACGACCCCGGCGTAACCCCGGAGCGCCCGGCGCGTGCCGAGCACTCCAGCGAGGACGTCTCCCCCTCGCAGTTCGAGCATCCGGCCGGTGACATCCTCGACCGTGTTGTAAGTCGATTTGTCTGCCAGGATCCGAACCGCGAGCACGTAGCCTTCGCTGGCCAGGATCTCGTCGCCCACGATGACCTCGGGCGAGAGCGCAGCGTTCCGGGTGGATGAGGCGATACGGTCCAGTCGTACTCGGGTTGTCACGACCATCTTACGTCTCCTTAGCTCCATTGGCCGCTCGAGCGGCGAGCAGCGAGGGCACAGCCGCGATCCGGGCAAACGCGCGCGCCTCGTCGCCGGTCCAGAGCCGGTTCTCTTCGCCATAGGTGGCGACGGAGGTGTCCATCATGGAGTATGGGCTCCGAGTTCCCACCACGTGGAACCGACCCGGCGCAATGCGCACCCGGGTCTCACCGGTGACTCGAGATTGCGAGCTGGTGATCAACGCCTCGATGTCCCGCAGTGAGGGGTCGAAGTACTGGC
>JBDTUV010000239.1:0-4714 GCA_040007575.1 Gemmatimonadales bacterium | reverse complement strand
ACGTGGCCGAGGAGCTGGCCGGCCGCTACGAGGAAATCGAGCTGCTTTACGCCATCAGCGAGATACTGGGCCGCACCCTCCAGCTGGAGGCGGCGGCCCAGATCATCGTGCGGGAAGTGAGCGCGGTGGTTGGCGCCCGCCGTGCCTCCATCATGGTGTTCGACGAGACCACTGGTACCCTCCGGACCGTCGCCGCGCGCGGCTTCACGCCCGATGGGTTGATGCCGGTGCCGGTGGAGGACGACTGCTCGATCGCGGCCCGGGTCTACCGTGAGCGGCGGACGGTGACCTTCGATCCGGCAGACCCGGACTCAGTGCCATCCGAATGCGGTGGCGCGCGCGGTTACCGGGGAAACTCCTTTCTCAGTGTACCGATCACCTACGCCGCACCCGGCATCGAGGTTCGCTGTGTCGGAGTCATGAACCTGACCGACCGGATCGGGGGCGACCGCTTCACGCTCGACGACCGGAGGCTGGTAAGCGCCGTCGCCAACCAGATCGGTGCCGCGGTAGAGAACGCTCGGCTGGTCGAACGGGATGCCCAGCAGCAGCGGCTGCAGCGCGAGCTCGAGCTCGCTCACGACCTCCAGCTCAAGCTCCTGCCGTCACCCGCGGTGCTCCAGGGCGATGCCGATGTGGCCGCACGATGCCTGCCCGCCGACTCGGTGGGCGGCGACTTCTACACCTTCAGCCGCCTGGGTCGGGGCAAGGTGGGCGTGATGCTGGGTGACGTGGCGTCGCACGGATTCTCGGCGGCTCTGGTCATGGCACTGGTGATGTCGGCCGCGGGCATCCATGCCGCTACCTCGACGACGCCGGACGAAACGCTTACCGCGCTGCTCGACAGTCTATCCACCGAGCTGGCCCGGACCGAGATGCACTTCAGTGTGTTCTACGGCATGCTCGACCCGATCGCCGGCCATCTCGTCTACGCCAGCGCCGGCCACCCTCATGCGTTCCGCGTGCCGCGCGCCGGCTCTCCGGAACGGCTGGAGGCTACCGCGCCACCACTTGGACTCGCCACCGCCGGAAGCATTCAGCGGCGCCAGGTGCCATGGTCGGTCGGTGACGATCTCCTGGTTCTTTGGACCGACGGGCTGGTAGACGCGCGGAACGATGCCGGTGAGCCATTCGGGGAGCAGCGTCTGCTGGACTGCGTCGCCAAGCTCCGGAGACAAGCTCCCGAAGCGATCGTCAGCGCCGTATTGAAGGACGCGGAAGCGTTCGGCGCACGTCCCACCGACGACCGGACGCTTCTGGTTCTTCGGATCTAGCGGTGCCGCACGCGAAGCGCCGCCTGGGACAGCACTTTCTCACCGATCCCAGACTGCTGGCGCGGATCGCCGATGCACTCGAGGCAGGCCCCGACGATGTGGTGCTGGAAGTAGGCCCGGGGAGGGGAGGCCTCACGGCGCCCCTTCTCGAGCGAGCCGGACGGGTGATCGCCATCGAGAAAGATCGCCAGCTGATTCCCATCCTGCAGGCGCGGTTCCCGGGCCTGGACCTGATCGAAGCGGACGCCCTCGAGCTTGACTGGCACACGCTCACGAAACCAGGCGAGAGCGGTCTGCTGGTCACCGGGAACATTCCCTACAACATCACCTCTCCGTTGATTGACAAGGCGCTGCTGCCGCCGCGTCCCGTCCGCATCGTATTCCTGGTGCAGAAGGAGGTGGCGGACCGGGTTACCGCTGCCGCCGGCACGTCGGACTACGGAGCGCTGAGCATCGGGGTGCAGGCGGTCGCGCACGCGGAGCGGTTATTCACCATACCCGCTGGCGCATTCAAGCCGCGACCCAAGGTCGACTCCGCTGTGCTTCGTCTCACGCCGTTGAGCCGTCCCCTCATCTCCGACGACGAGCGGGAGAGTTTCCGGGTCCTCGTGGTGGGTCTCTTCGGTTTCCGGCGCAAGCAAATGCTGCGTGGCATGCGGGAATTCACCGGGTGGGACGCCCCCCGGGTGAGCGAGCTGCTCGCCGTCGCGGGGGTTCCAGAGGCGGTTCGTCCCGAAGTACTGAGTCCCGCGGAATTTGTGCAGCTGCATCGGTCGCTCGTTGACGGAGGGTGGACCATGCGGTAGCTTTGTGAAACATTTCACATAAATTAGGGTGAATGCGCAAAGTCGCCGAATCCACCGTCCGCCGCCTGTCGCTTTACCTCCGTTTCCTGGAGGAGTTCGAGGGACAGGGCATTGAGACCGTCAGCTCCGGCGCACTCGCATCGCGGGGCGGTACCACCTCGGCGCAGGTTCGCAAGGACCTCTCCTTCTTCGGCTCCTTCGGCAAGCGGGGGCTAGGCTACCAGGTTCCCGAGCTGGCTGACCGGATGCGAGGGATTCTGGGGCTGAAGCGCCGTTACCGAGTGGGGATGATCGGGGCAGGGAAGATCGGCAGTGCCCTGGTGCAGTACCGCGGGTTCAAGCAGCGCGGGTTCGACATCGTGGCCATCTTTGACAGCGACCCTTCCAAGATCGGCGGATCTTGGAACGGTCTGACGGTGCAGGACATCGGCACGCTGGAGAAGGAGCTCGGGCAGCAACCGCTGGATATGGCAGTGCTCGTGGTCCCTGCCGATGTCGCCCAGGCGGTTACCGACCGGCTCATCGCCCTCCGGGTCAAAGCCATCCTCAACTTCGCCCCGGTCCAGCTCGCGGTTCCCGACGACGTGGTGGTGAAGACGGTCAACCTTGCGCTCGAGCTCGAAACGTTGAGCTATGCGCTGGCAAACAGGTAGGGACGGACGGGAAAGACCGTCCTTCCCATCTTTCCCGCCCTTCCCGTTAATCCGCCTCCCCGAATAGTTTGTTGTATGTCCGTTCATGTCACTTCTGAGATCGAGGCCCTGCAATCCGTGCTGGTGCACACGCCTGGGCGTGAGCTCGAAGCGGTGACGCCGGGCAACAGGGCCGACTACCTCTACGACGACATCATTGATCTGGAGATCGCGCAGCGGGAGCACCGCCAGTTCGTCTCGGTGCTGAAGCGGTTTGCCCGGGTGCTGCAGGTGCGCGACCTGCTGACCGAGATCCTGCAGCAACCGGAGGCGCGGAACTACCTCATTACCAAGACGATGGATGTGGTGCCCTCGGATGCCCTGGCGCAGCGCCTCAGTGGGCTGCCGGCCGAAGAGATCGTGAACATGCTGATCGAGGGTACCGAGGAGGAGAGCGGCCCGATTTCGCGGGCACTGAACGAGGTGGGATTTGCCTTTCCGCCCCTCCCCAATCTGTTTTTCCCCCGGGACATCGGGATGGTCATTGGGGAGCACGTCGTGGTGGGCGCCATGCGCCACGGCGTGCGCTGGACCGAAGAGCTGCTGATCAACGCGCTCTTCCGGTTTCATCCCGAGCTGGCGAACGCCGGCATGCTGTACGACGGGTCGGAAGAGCGGCGCAGCAACTACACGCTGGAGGGCGGGGACGTGCATTACCTGCGTCCGGACTTGCTGGTCGTAGGCTTCAGCGAGCGAACCTCCCCTGCCGCGCTGGATCAATTGTGCGAGACGGTATTCGATCGTGGCCTGGTCACCGACGTGCTGGTGGTGGTCATGCCCAAGGCGCCCGCCGCAATCCACCTGGACATGATCTTCTCCCAGGTCGATCGCGAGCTGTGTGTGGTCTATCCCCCGTTTTTCGTGGGGCCCGAGCGGCTGGCGGTGCTCCACCGCCGAAAGGGAACCGACGGCGTGAGTGAGATGCCCAACTTCTTCGCCGCGCTCAAAGCGGTAAACCTCCCGCTGGAGCCGATCTTCGCCGGGGGCGAGCGGCGTATCAACCAGGAGCGGGAGCAATGGAGCTCCGCCTGCAACTTCGTGGCGGTCCGCCCCGGCACCGTGGTGAGCTATCGCCGGAACGACGCGACCCTGTGCGAGCTGACCAATGTCGGTTTCCGGGTCGTGCCCGCGGTCAATTTCCTGGCTTTCGATGACTGGACCGACGCGAAGCACCGCACGGTGATCACCATCGAAGGCAGCGAGCTCGCTCGGGGCGGGGGCGGTCCCCGCTGCATGTCGCTGCCGCTGCGCCGGGCCGGGCTATGATCGGAACATCCGCCTACCCCGATAGCACCTTACTCGAGCGGGTGTTGGCGCAGCTTCGCCTAGGGCCACGCACGCCCTCGATCCTGTGTCACGAGGTGCTCGGTCTCCTCGGGGCTCCCGCGGCGATATGCGATCGGGTCGCCATTGCCCTGCTGGGGGCCGATCCGAGGGTGCGGCAACTGGAGGATGGCCGCTGGGGGCTGGTCCCTGAGGCACAAGGCTCCCCGCTGCTGGACGACTGCGCCTTTGCCGTGGTGGACGTGGAGACCACCGGCGTCCGCTCGGGCTACGGTGACCGTATCACCGAGATCGCGGTTGCCGTGGTGCACGGCGAGCGCCGCGAGATCGTGTTTGAAACGCTGGTCAATCCGCAAACCCCTATTCCGCCGTTTATCGCCACGCTGACCGGCATCACGGACGCGATGGTAAGCGAGGCGCCATTATTTGCCGACGTTGTGACCGATTGGTTGAACTTTGCCGATGGCGCCGTGTTGGTCGCGCACAACGCCGCGTTCGACGTGCGTTTCTTAAATCACGAGATCGGCAACGTGTTTCCCGGCTGGCGCATGAGCAACGAACATCTTTGTACCGTCAAGCTTTCGCGGAGCCTGTTCCCGACCTTGGATAATCATCGGCTTCACACCGTGGCCGAGCATTTCTCGATCTTCATCCACAA
>JBDTUV010000238.1:0-4732 GCA_040007575.1 Gemmatimonadales bacterium | reverse complement strand
CCGCCACGGAGTAGAACTCACCGACCGAGTTGTCTCCCTGGAGGATGACGCTGGGGTATTTCCAGGTGATGGCAGACCCGGTCTCGACCTGCGTCCAGGAAATCTTGGAGTTGACCCCAGCGCACTTCCCTCGCTTAGTCACGAAGTTGAAGATGCCGCCCTTGCCCTCAGCGTCCCCGGCGTACCAGTTCTGCACCGTGGAGTACTTGATCGTGGCGTCGTCGAGAGCCACCAGCTCGACCACCGCTGCATGGAGCTGATTCTCGTCGCGTTTGGGTGCCGTGCAGCCCTCCAGGTAGCTCACGGAGGCGCCTTCTTCGGCCACGATCAGCGTCCGTTCGAACTGACCGGTATCCGCCGCATTGATCCGGAAATAGGTGGACAGCTCCATCGGGCAGCGCACACCCTTGGGGACGAATACGAACGACCCGTCGCTGAACACGGCGGCGTTCAAGGCAGCGAAGAAGTTGTCACTGGCAGGCACTACCGTGCCCAGGTACTTGCGGACCAGCTCTGGATGCTCCCGGACGGCTTCGCCGAAAGAGCAGAAGATGACCCCTGCTTCGGCCAGCTTGGCTTTGTAGGTGGTTCCGACGGAGACGCTGTCGAAGATGGCGTCGACCGCCACCCCGGCAAGTAGCTTCTGCTCGGTCAGGGGTATGCCGAGCTTCTGGTAGGTCTCGAGCAGCTTGGGATCGACATCGTCGAGGCTTCCCAGCGGCGTCTTGGTCTTGGGCGCAGAGTAGTAGCGAAGCGCCTGGTAGTTGACCGGCTCGTACTTGATATTGGGCCAGTTGTGCGGCTCGCTCATCTTGAGCCAGCCCCTGTACGCCTTGAGCCGCCAGTCGAGCAGCCACTCGGGCTCGCCCTTCTTGGCGGAGATGAGGCGTACGATGTCCTCGCTCAGGCCCATCGGTGCTTCATCGGCTTCGATATCCGTTACGAAACCGTATTTGTACTCTTTGTTGACCAGGCTTTCGACCGACGAACTCATACGCTCTCCTGTGACTGGGGCGCAGCTGCCCCCGATGCGTCGGCGGCAGTGAAGCGCACCCGGTACTCGCAGGCGCTGCAGCCGCTCAAGATGTGCTCGTGGCGATCGACTTCCGCGCCCAGAGCGGCCGCAAGGAACCTGGCCTCCGCCGCACAGATCTCCGGAAATCGCTGGGCCACCGCTTGAATGGCACAGTTGTGCTCGATCAGGGTGCCCGTCTCTGCGGAGGCGGTACCCTCAGCCATGTAGCCTTCGTCGGACAGCAGCTGCGCCACCGCCGCCATCCGTTGAGCCGGTGTCGCTCCAGCTAGCTCGTGCTGCACCCGCCGAGTGAGAGCATCGTACCGGGCCTCGAGTACTGCCACGGCGGTGGCGCGACCCTCACGCTCGACCACGTAGTCGAGCAGCTCGGTAAGAGTAGCCTCGTAACGACGGGGAAAGAGTGCCTCACCCGCCGCACTCAAGCGATACGCGAATGCCGGCGCCCCTACGCCCCGATGCTGGAGTTCGTATTCCACGAGGGCTTCGGCTTCGAGCTCCTTGAGATGATGCCGCACAGCATTGAGCGACATACCAAGCTTGCCGGCCAGCTTCTTGGCCGTGAGCCGGTATGCTCGCTTAAGCTCGATCAGCACCAAGCCTCGTGCCCCCTTCAAGCTCAAGGGGAACGAGACGGGAGAACTGCTTGGGGAGGGGGACGGAGCTGCCATGAGAGACAATTATAAGTAATTCAGTCGGGATTGTCAATTCGAGCCATAATTTTGGTGCGAATTCGTAACATTAGTTACATCAAGGAGTTGATGCTCAAGATTTTGATCACGACACTTGACGGCAGCGGCGATCGTCGCCGAGCACGCTTAGTAGTAGTTTTTTATACCTCGTACGCCCATGGCGCCAGAACGTCGGTGCTGGTCCATTGCCCGCTCATTTCACATATTTAAATAGCGATCTGAGTCCACACCTACCATGGTGGCACCTCATGACCATCCACCGGATTCGACTCCTGGGTGACCCCATCCTGCGCGCCAGGTGCGAGCCGATCACCAAGCCGCGCTCCACGGCGGTGCGGGTCATCATGGACGACATGCGGGAAACTCTCCGCGATTGGCAGTCGCGCTTCGGGAGTGGCCGGGCCATTGCCGCGCCGCAGATCGGGGCTCCGGTGCGGATGGTCTACGTGGAAATGGACCAGCCATGGACGCTGATCAACCCGGAAATCATCGATATCGGGAACGAAGACTTCGAGGTCTGGGACGACTGCTTCTCGTTCCCCAACCTCCTAGTCCGAGTATCGCGGGCCTACCGTATCCGGGTCAGGTATCAGGATCTGAAAGGAGAGTGGAACGAGATCGAGGTGGAGGGAGATCGAGCGGAGCTCCTGCAACACGAGATCGATCATCTCGACGGCGTGCTGGCGGTGGACCGGCCGACGGGGCTGGACCCGTTCTGCCTGCGCGAGGAGTGGCACCGGCTTCACGGGCCGAACGGGAGGTATGGGCCGCCCGAGCCCAGATCGGCGACGTACGCCGGCCAACTATGACCGAGGTCAGAACCACCTCCCCAGCCTGACGAACACCGCCTCTCTTCCCTTGTGGGTAAGCCCATACTCGAATCGGACCGGCCCCAGCGGTGTCTCGGCCCCGACACCTGCGCGGGCACCGACAAGCCATCCACGCGAGGGAAGGATCTCTCCACCGAAAGCTGAATGTCCGGCGGCGAGCTCGACCCTGCCGACAAAGGGCCCCTTCAAGGCGTAGGTGAGCAAGGCGCTGAGCACGACCTCCCGGTCACCTCGACGCTCACCCAGGTGAAGTCCTGGAAATCCATCCTCGCCACCCAACGGAAAGGTGGCCTGAAGCGGCAGCCGCTCACCCCAGCCTACTCGAAGGCGAGGCTCAAGGCGGAAGGAGCCGGTCTTGACCGAAACTACTCCATCGAAAGCAGCACGGTGATAGAGCCCGGTCCAGATCAGGTCCACACCGAGCACCTGGCCCCCGGCGCGGCCCGCCTTCACCCCCTGTGCGCCCACACCCAGAGTGGATCGGTTTCGTCCGGGCTCATGCCAGGCATGTGCGCTGAGTCCCAGCGCGACACGCCAACCCGCATCGAACACGCGCTCGACACCGAGGAAGCCGAGCGCCTCTCGAGTGAAGGCGGTGCCAAGCTCGTCCCCGTCCAGGTTGAATCGCCGCACCGATTCGGTGGCCAGTCGGGCGGTCAGGGCCGGCGTCATCAGCTGCCGCCCGACCTGGTAGTTTCTTCGAAACCCCAGGTAGAGCTCCTTGCGGAACTCGCCCAGGAAAAGTGCGGAGCTGCCTTCCAGCGCGAGATCGAATACCCGCCGGTCCACAGCGCCCACCCACATGCGGCCGCCGAGCTCGTTGTCATAGGTGACACCCACCCCTACCACTCTCCGAGGGGCCCGGCGCACCGATACGTGGAAGGCGACCGAGTCGCCGGCGCCGGTAGGCGCCAACCAGACCGCCTGATATGCCTCCGAATGGGCGAGGTGCCGAACCCGGCTGTGTAGCAGATCAGCGTCCAGACTGTCGCTCGAGCCGAGGCCTAGAAGGCGCTGGAGGGCGAGGCGCTCGGAGGCGTTGATCCCATCCGTCGTCAGGGTGGAGACTCTGGTGGGCAGAGTATGCGGGACTGGCTCCGGCCGCCGCGGGAGACATCGTGCCTTTGGGAGCGTCGTGTCGGCAGCTCCACTGCCACGGCGGATCAGCCGGTCAACGTTATCGGCGGAAAAGTTGAGCCCGGGAAATCCTTCTACCGCCGGCCGGATGAGGACGTCCTCCGGACCCAGCGAATCGCTAGACTGCTGGAACAGAAAGTCCAGCAGCCGGTCCGCCAGCACAATCGGCGAGAACAGGTCGAGCGAATCCTCCGGGTGCTGGGTGGCGTCGGACACGATGACCCGCTCGGCGCCTTCGGCCCGGGCCACCGCCACCGGTATATTCGCCGCCAGGCCACCATCGGCGAGAATCCGGCCGTTCAGTGACTCAGGGGCGAACACGAACGGAACGGCAAAGCTGGCCCGAACGGCTCGGGCCAGGTCCCCGGCGGCGAGAACGACCACGGTGCGATCGGCCAGATCGGCCGCAACCGCCCGGAACGGTATCGGCAGCGAATCGAAGTTTCCTCGTGCGAGAAGATTGCCGCGCAGCATGGCGGCGTTGACCAGAGCATTGACCTCTGCCTCGCCGACCGCCGCGCTCTGGATGGTAAATCTCCGGTCGCCCTGCTCCCACATTACAAGCGGCTGAATCAGACCCAGCGAGCGAGGCGCACGCGGCCGATAGGTTCGAAATAGATCGGCCATCGGCAGTGCCCGAGCCAGCGAGTCGATCTCCCGTCCGCTATAGCCGCTGGCATACATGCCGCCGATGATGGCTCCCATGCTGCTGCCGACCACGAGATCAGGGCGAATTCCCAGGCTATCGAGCACCCGCAGCACGCCGATATGGGCCAGGCCTTTGGCCCCGCCGCCGGAGAGGACCAGCGCCGTTCGCGCCGGCCGGCAGGTTTGAGCCTCCGCCGGGGCGACGGCAAACAGCCAGATGAGGAGAATAGGGATTCGGAGCATGCGAGAGGAAAATAAGGGTGCGCCGAGCCCTTGCGCGGCACCAGCACCCTTCGTATACCTTTTCGAGAGTCCAAGTTCCCGGACGAATTCGGCGGAGGAGCCGCAGCAATGACCTATGTGATAGTCGAGGCCTGCATTGGGGTGAAGGA